>JAHJTI010000330.1 GCA_018829945.1 Pseudomonadota bacterium
CTGGGTTTTTGTTTCCGGCATGCATAATGACAAGCTGGTGGTTATCTTTCGCTGTGACGGCTACAAGAAAAATGCCGGACGTCTGGCGGAGAAGATGTTTCATGAAATCGGCTCGGCCGGCGGGCACCGGGAAGCAGCCAGGGCCGAGGTGCCGCTTCGGAATCTGCCTGCGGAGATGCAGGATTTCTCAACCAAAACCCTGATGCGCCTCACTGTCAAGCATCTGCAGTAATCCTGATCGACTCTACAAAAAACAGAATATGCTCCATACAAGTGCTTCGACATGCTCGGCACAAGTAGTATACGCGGCGACGGCAAACAACGTTACGATGCTGTCCGTTCGCCCTGAGCCCGCCGAAGGACACTTTTCGCGTTTTTTTCAACCTTTCGGGAAATCTTTTTCTCCCCCCGTGTTCCTGTGCTTGCTTTTTGGCGCAACCCTTCCCATAATGGACATGAAACAGGAAGCACAGCAGGATTTCGGAGCCGTTACGGAATAGTCGTTGCCTATTGATCATTTCGTTGCGGCTCTTTATGCCGTTACAGCGGCTTTCCCTCTTCTTTCAGGAACTCCATGAAGCTGAAACCGAAGGTTCTGGCGATGATCCTTGCCGGGGGGCGCGTCGACGAATTGAACGTGCTCACCGCCTACCGGCCCAAATCGGCTGTCCCTTTTGGCGGCTTTGCCAGGGTGATTGATTTCGCCCTGAGCAATCTCATGCACTCCGGCCTGGAACTGGTCGCCATTCTCAGTCAGTTCCGGAGTTTCTCCCTGATCAGCCATATCGGCGTCGGCGCTGCCTGGGACATGATCGGCCGCTATCGCGGGGTTTCCATTCTTCCTCCTCCTCAAGGTTCGGGCCAGAGCAGTTGGTACCGCGGCTCTGCCGATGCGGTTCATCAGAATCTCGACTTTGTCCAGTTTCATGATCCGGAAACCATCCTGGTGCTTTCCGGGGACCATGTCTATAACATGGATTACCGGGAGATCCTGCAGTACCATCGTGACAAGGATGCCGACCTGACCGTCGCCTGTTTGCAGGTGCCCATGGCTGAGGCCGGCCGGTTCGGGGTGGCGGAAATTGATGACGAGGACGGCGAACGCGGGGGGCGCATCCTCCAATATCACGAGAAACCGGCCGAGCCAAAATTCAACTGGGCTTCGCTCACCGTGTATTGTTTCCGGCCTTCCGTGCTCTATGAGGCGTTGGAGGCCAATTCCAGGGAAGATGATTCCTTTGAGTTCGGTCGGGATATCCTGCCCCGAATCATGGCGAATCAGCGCAGGGTGTACGGATTCAAGTTCCGCGGGTACTGGGGATACACCCGTACTGTTGCCGAATACTGGCAGACCAATATGGATCTGTTGGGGGTGGAGCCGAAGATTCGCCTTGAGGACTGGGGCATCCGTACCAACCTGGAACACCGATCGGTCCGGGATTGCCAGCCTCTCAAGACCGGTCCCGGCGCCAGTATCCAGAACAGTCTGGTCTATAACGGCTGTGTGGTGGAAGGGCGGGTGGAAAACTCCATTCTCTTTCCCGGAGTCCATGTCAAATCCGGGGCGGAGGTGAAAAACTCAGTGCTCTTCCATGATAATGTGGTGGGGCACGGCGCCATCCTCGATACGGTGGTGAGCGACGTCAACGTGATTTTCGGCGCCAGAGTGCGGATCGGCGAGCCTGTCCCGCCCGTGGCCGACAAGGTGACGGTGATCGGCTGGAACAACCATCTGCTCGACGGCATGGTGATCGGTTCCGGCTGCACTCTCCACCCCCATCTGCGCCCGGAGCAGATGGCCGGGGAAATCGGCAACAATGAGGTGCTCCGATGATCCAAGGCGACAATACTCTGGTTCTCCTGCTGGCCGGTGGGGTAGGCAGCCGTCTCAATGTTCTGGTGCAGACCAGGGCCAAGCCTGCCGTCCCTTTTGCCGGGTTCTACCGGATCATTGATTTTTCCTTGAGCAATGTGATGAACTCCGGGTTGACCCAGGTTGGGGTGCTCACCCAGTATAAGCCGCTTTCCCTGATGCGCCATCTCGGCACCGGCGAAGCCTGGGATTTCACGGGCCGCTCAAGGGGAGTGAAGATCCTGCCTCCCCATACCGGGTTTCAGGATTCCGATTGGTATAAGGGCACGGCCGACGCGGTACGCCAGAATATCGATTTTATTCGGGCCCACCCTGCCCGCGAGACGATCATCCTTTCCGGAGACCACATCTACCGCATGGATCTCGACGACATGCTCCGGTTCCATCGTCGAAAAAATGCCCAGGTGACCATCGGCATGATGGTGGTGCCGCTTTCCGAAATCCACCAGTTCGGAGCGGGTATCACCAACAGTGAGGGACGCATCGTCGAATGGGAGGAAAAGCCCAAGGTTCCCCGCACAGATCTCGCCTCTATGGGAATCTATGTGTTTGACACCGAGTATCTGCTCCGGCTTCTGGAGGAGGATCGCGAGGAGGTGGATTTCGGCATGCACCTGATCCCCAAGGCCATTGAGCGGGATAATGTTTTTGCCTATCCCTTCCATGGCTATTGGCGCGATGTGGGCACGGTCCAGGCGTACTGGGAAGCGAACATGGATCTGCTCAAGAGCGATTCCGAGATATCCCCGCAGGCGTGGGGAATCCGGCCCAATCCCTATGCGGATCGGCAGCCTGAGGACCGCTGCCCCGTCCGTTTCGCCGCAGGCTGCGTCGTGGAGGGCTCCATGATTTCCGCCGGCTGCGTCATTGAGGGCGAGGTGATCAATTCGGTGCTCTCACCCGGGGTTCGTGTGGGCAAGAATGTCCGGATCAGGGATTCGATCATCCTGCATGATTGCGTTCTGGAGGAAGGAGCCGTGGTGGATCTGGCCATTCTTGATAAAAGAGTCCGGGTCGGCAAGGGGGCGGTGGTAGGTCGGGGCGAGGACAAGGGTACGCCCAACACGGCTTACCCCAAACATCTGTACACCGGGATCACCATGATCGGCAAGGAGGCTGAAGTGCCTCCCCGGGCCGTGATCGGACGCAACTGCGTGGTAACGCCCTATCGCAAGGCTGAGGATTTTCTTTCGCTGGCTATCGCCACAGGGGAAACCATCTGAATCTCGAGGTGCTGGGCGCCTCGTGTCGTGTTCAACCCTGAATCCCACGTCTGAAACGGGGGGTCAGCGGCATGCTTTTTCTTTTTGGGATATCTTCTCGCGCATTTTGAGCTTGGCAAGGCCGAAACGGATGACGGTATCCGGTATTTTTTCGACGATATCCAAGCTTCTGCCGGCAAGGCCAAATGCTTCTTTTTTGCTCAGACCCATGATCGGCCCGTAGTGCAGGATCAGTTCGCCAAGGTCCAGGCCCGAGCCATAGCAGATGGTCCAGGTCAACCGGTTGCAGAACGCCGCCACATTGAGGAGGTAGAGTTGGGAGTCGAACTTGTTGGTTGGTTGGGGCGGATTATCCCCCATGCTCAGCACGATCTTTTCGGAAAAATTCCAGAAACGGGCTATTTCCATGCCCACTGCGGAAAAAGTGAGGTCATTCAGTATGGTTTTGGCGGCAAACTCATCGGAATAACCCCTGTCGACAAGTTCCTGCGTTTTGCGATACAACTCCGGCAGATAGACCAGAATGATAAGCTTGCCCAGTTGGTGGAGCAGGGTGCAGATAAAGACTTCCTCTTCCGGCACATTGATATTTTTGACCTTGCAGAGAATCTTTGCCTGAGAGGCGCTGAAAAAACAGAGGGCGAGAAGCTTGCTGATTTCTTCCTTCTCTATTCCGGCTTTCAGGAAATCTTCAAACAGGGCGAGGCTGACGGCCAGCTCTTTTAAAGTGGTGAGGCCAAGGGCGGTGATGGCCCGGCTGATGCTGGAGATGGGCGCCCCGCCCCGGCTGTAAAAAGCCGAATTGACCACCTGCAGCAATTTGGTGGTCA
>JAHJTI010000331.1 GCA_018829945.1 Pseudomonadota bacterium
ACGTCCTTCCCGGACCATGCCTTCGGCATCAAGGGCAACTACCTCGGCGCTGATGGGACCGTCCACTATCTTGCAGATGTCCTTGATTATTTTTTTAAAAGGCTTTTTTTCTCTGGCGATCAGGGATGGGTTGGTGGTGACTCCGTCCACCATGCCCATGTCCACTGCTTTTTTAATTTCTTCGATGTTGGCGGTATCAATGAAAAACTTCATGTATTCTCTCCTGTGAGTGCAAGAAAAACGGCTCAGCCGTTCTCCTGGTGATTTGTTTCGAGGTTATCAGAATATATTTTTCGGCATTGTTCACTGCAAAAAAATACAGACGTATTCTTTTCATGTAACACAAGTGCTTGCCTTTTGGGAACATAGATATGGCAGACCGGGTCTTCCACCAGTTGATCATCGGCGGGAAGTTCGTGTGTCCCGGTTCGTTGACGATCGTTGCCGTGGCTTACGGGTTTCTTTTTCCTGCCGCCTGTCAGCAGGCGGTACAAGATATAAAGAAAGAGTGCGAAAATAAAGAGTTTAAACATCGAATCGCTCCTTGGTCCGCCACTCCTGCCGCGCCACCCCTTTTTGAGTCCGGAGTTCCCGGCAGAGTTCCAGCGCGGTCCGTCCCAGTTCGGGATGAAGATGTTCCGGAGCCAGATCCGCCAGCGGCGCCAGCACGAACAGCCGGGTGGCGACCCGCGGATGCGGCACGGTCAGGGTTTGGCTGCGTATCATCATGTCTCCATAAAAGAGCAGGTCCAGGTCAACGGGTCTGTCCATGCTAAGCGTTCGGTCCCTGCCCAGATCTGTCTCTATGGCGAGCATGGCGGACAGCAGTTCAGTCGGGGAAAGGGCGGTGGTGATTTCACCCACCGCGTTGGTGAACCAGTGTTCCGTTTCCATATCCACAGGCTCTGTTCGGTACGGACTCGACAGCCGCTTCAGGGTAATCCCCGTCACTTGGCCCAACCGCTGCCAGGCTGCCAGAAGATTGGCCTGTCCGTCTCCGAGGTTGGAGCCCAGCCCGATAAAGGCCTGTTGTAGTATTGTCATGGAGCCTCTTGCAAAAGTCCCCAATATTCCCTCCCCATTGGCGGGGGGAGGGCTAGGGAGAGGGGGAAATAGCTGAACCGACAGGTTACGGATTCACCCTCCCCTTGGTCCCCTCCCGTCAAGGGAGGGGAAGTCAACTTGGAAGAAGCGATTTATATATCCTGCAAGCCCAGAACATCGAACATGGTGTAGAGACCGTTGGGCTGGTTCACCACCCAGGCGGCGGCAAGGGCCGCGCCTCTGGCGAAGTTGTCCCGATTGTGGGCCCGGTGGCTGAGCTCAAGCCTCTCCCCTGCTCCGGCAAAATACACGGTGTGCTCACCCACGATATCGCCGGCCCGGATGGTCTGGATGCCGATCTCTTTTTCACCGCGTTCGCCGATTATCCCGTTCCGGCAATAGACCCCTACTTCGGCCAGATTGCGGTGTACGCCTTCCGCAACCATTTCTCCCAATTTGAGGGCTGTGCCGCTGGGCGCATCCTTTTTCATCCGGTGATGGGCCTCGACGATTTCGATGTCATAGTCATCCCCAAGCAGGGCTGCCATCTTTCGGGCGATCTTGAACAGGACATTGACGCCCACCGCCATATTGGGCGACTGGACACAGGGAAAATTGCGGCTCAATTCGGCCAGCTCGGCCAGATTCTCCTGGCTGAGACCAGTGGTCCCGATGACCATGGCCTTTTTCGCCTGGGCAGCTTTGCGGGCAAGGGCCATGGTGGCCTCGTGGAAGGTGAAATCGATAACCACCTCGCCCTGGTCCTTGACCGCGTCGAAACTGTCCGCCACCGTAACACCCACAGAGCCCATGCCGGCCAGTTCGCCGAGATCCTTGCCAAGTTCCGGGCCATCGGGTCGTTCGAAGCCTCCGGCAAGGGTCAATCCTTCCTGCTGGTGCACCATATAGCTGATCCGGCGGCCCATTCGGCCTGCGGCCCCGGCGACAATAACCTTGGTCATGATGATTTTCTCCTTAAAATTCAGCTGCCAGCTTACAGCTAACGGCGCAAATTATAACAGTCCGTAGGCAGTGATAACTTTTTTCAGTTTTTCTTCGGTAGTCTCGTTCATCTTGTACAGGGGCAACCGCGGCAACCCGGACTTGATTTTGCCCATCATCGCAAGAGTCGTCTTGGCAGGGACAGGATTGGTGTCGATGAACATCGCCTGCATCAAGGGAAGCAGCTTGTAATGCAGTTCCTTGGCTTTGGCGATATCCCCGGCCAGGGCGGCGTCCATCATCGCGGACATGTCCTTGGGCACCACGTTGGAGGTGACGGAAATGACCCCGGTGCCGCCGATCATCACGGTGGGCATGGAGGTGAAATCATCGCCGGACATGACGGCAAAATCCTTGGGGCAGAGGCGGATGACCTGGCTGATCTGGTTGAGATCGGCGGTTGCCTCCTTGATCCCCACGATATTGGCGATCTGGGCGCAGCGGGCCACGGTATCGGGCAGCATGTTCACCGCAGTCCGGCTCGGCACGTTGTAGAGGATGATGGGGATGTCCACTGCCTCGGCCACCGCCTTGAAATGCTGGTACAGCCCTTCCTGGGACGGTTTGTTGTAGTAGGGGGTGATCATCAGGGCGCCATCCGCCCCGGCGTCCTTGGCTGCGCGGGTCAATTCGATGGATTCCGAGGTGGAGTTCGATCCGGTTCCGGCCAGTACAGGCACTCTGCCGGCCACGGTCTTGACGGTCAATTCCACCACCCGGCGGTGTTCCTCGTGGCTCATGGTGGCGGATTCGCCGGTGGTGCCGCAGGGAACAATGCCATGGGTGCCACCGGCAATCTGAAACTCGATGAGATCCTTCAACCCCTGCTCATCCAGCTTGCCATCAATGAAAGGGGTGACGATGGCGACAAAGGCTCCGCGAAACTTGTTCATATCTTTCTCCTGTGTGTAAAAAGACTTACTTCTTACCGTTTGTAGATGTGCTACGTTGCGATTATTTACTCCGTATTGCTTCGGCGTGCAGTTGCCCTTCGTAGATAAAATGGGCCGGGCCTTCCAGATATACGTCTGTAATTTCCTGACCGGCAAGGCGGTAATGGATGATCAACTGCTCGCCGCCCGTGGTGGTAACGGCCACCGGCGGCGCCACCTTGCCGAGAATCCCGGCGATGATGGCTGCGGCCACAGCTCCGGTGCCGCAGGCCAAAGTTTCCCCTTCAACCCCGCGCTCGTAGGTGCGGACGATCAATCCGTTGCCGCCTTGCTGCTGTACGAAATTGACGTTGGTCCCGGCCGGTTGGAAATGTTCGTGAAAACGGATGCTCCGGCCCAGTTCCAGCACCGGCGCCTGCTGGACGTCGTCCATGAAGAGTACGGCGTGGGGCACCCCGGTATTGAGGCTGTGCACCACCTGCTCCTCTCCACAGGCTCCGATTTTTTCATCAAGACGCAGACCGTTTGGCGGGGTCATCTTGATCTTTACCGATGGGCCTGTTACCTCTGCCTCAATGAGTCCGGCCACGGTTTCAAAGCGCATCCGCTCAGGTGCTATGCCCAAGGCAAAGGCAAAGCGTGCGGCACAACGGGCGCCGTTGCCGCACATCTCGGCCCAGCTGCCATCACCGTTTAAAAACTGCCAGCGGAAATCCGCAGTGTCGCTGTTCTCGATCAAGATCAGGCCATCAGCGCCCACGGAAACTCGTCGCTCGCAAACTGCCTTGGCAAATCCGGGCATTTCTTCCCGAGTCAGAAACGGGGTGCGGTGGTCAATGAGGATAAAGTCATTGCCGGTGCCGCTCATCTTGCTGAAGGTAATAGGGAACTGGATGGTCATACGCTCTGCTTCTTAAGAAAATCAGGGATGCTTTCCCCCTGAATCAAAGATTCATTGGTTTCCCTGGCCCGGATTATATGAAAATCATTCTGGTGCACCAGAACTTCGGCAACCCGCGGCCGGGAATTATAGTTGGACGACATGGAAAATCCGTAAGCTCCGGCGCTCATTACCGCCAGAAGATCGTTGGCTGTCACATTGGGCATCATTCTTTCCCGGGCGAGAAAATCGCCGGTTTCGCAGATGGGTCCCACCACGTCGGCAACCGTCTGTTCCCGGTCAGGGCGTTCCACGGCCTGGATGAGGTGAAAGGCGTCGTAGAGGCTGGGTCGGGCCAGGTCGTTCATCCCGGCATCGACAATGATGAATTTTTTGAGTCCTTCCTTGGTATACAGCACCTTGGTGATCAGCGCTCCGGCATTGCCCACCAAAACGCGACCCGGTTCGAGAATCAAAGTGCAGGCAAGACCGCCCAGTTCCTGCTTGATGGCTCGAGCATACTCCGCCGGATCAGGCGGCTCTTCAGCGTTGTAGCGGATACCGAGCCCCCCGCCAAGATCAAGATGGGAGATGACGATCCCCTCTTCCGCAAGTTGCGCGATGAAGCGTTTCACCTTGGCCAGCGATTCGACAAAGGGGGACACTAAAGTGAGCTGCGAACCGATATGGCAGCTCACCCCTTTGATCGTGATGTTGGGCAGTTTGCTTGCCGCAAGATACACCCGCAGCGCGTCGCCAATGGGGATGCCGAACTTGTTCTTGGCAAGGCCGGTGGAGATATAGGCGTGGGTTTTTGGGTCCACATCCGGGTTCACCCGGAAGGAAACCGGAGCCTTCAGTCCCAAGCCCGCCGCCACCTCTTGAATCTGGGCCAGCTCCTGCTCGGATTCCACATTGAGCATGAGGATGCCCGACTCCAGGGCAGCGCGAATCTCGTCTGCGGTTTTTCCAACCCCTGAATAGACAATTTTCTGCGGGTCAACCCCGGCAGTGCGGGCCCGGAACAGCTCGCCTCCGGAAACGATGTCGGCGCCGCCGCCAAGGGAAGCGAAAAGGCGGAGGATGGCGATATTGGCGCAGGACTTGGCCGCGAAACAGGTGATATGGGGGATGTCGGCAAAGGCGCGGTCAAAGGCGGCAAAATGGCGGGTCAGGGTGGCTCCGCTGTACAGGTAGAACGGGGTGCCCACCGCTTCCGCCACCGTTGGCACGGCAACATTCTCGCAATACAGGGTGTCGTTTTTGTACAGAAAATCATGCATGGTGTGTTATCCGATTTTTCATGCTTCGCTATACGTGGCTTCGATGGAGTAGGTGCTTACGTTGGCTGGCCGGGCTTGATCAAACGCGGCGACCGAGTAATACCAGAGCCCTCTTCCCCTGGGCGGTTTAGTATCCAGAAAAGAAAGGCCTGCGCCGCCAACCTCGCCGATGAGCTCCGGTGTGGAGCTTTGCGCCGAGCGACGGTAGATGCGAAACCCTGCCAGGTCGGGCTCGGCAACCGTTTCCCAGATAATCTTGACTCCTTCAGCAGTGGCAACGGCCCGTACCTTTTGGGGCGGTGCCGGAGGCGTCAGGTCGCGCGGCATAGCGCTCAATGGGTGACTTGGCATGCCTGCGGCCAAGGTCCCGGCATGCAGACGCATGGCCCGCACCTTGTACAAATAGGTTTTGCCATTGCGCAACCCCCTGTCCGTATAGGTCAGTCCCTCGATCAGGTCGCCGGGCATCTCGTGAAATGTTTCTCCGTCGGTGGATCGGGAAACCTGATACCGGATCGGATCGGAGACGGGTGTTCCATCAAGCAGTCCTGCAGG
>JAHJTI010000301.1 GCA_018829945.1 Pseudomonadota bacterium
ATACGGCAATACCAGCATCAGGCCGCCTGCCGCGACACCCACCAGAAAGGTGAACTGGGAGATGTAGATCCCCCAGGTCACATCCCGGCTCATGCCGGTGATACCCAGGCCGTAGTTGAATTGCTGGACATAACAGAGACCGCCCACACCCATTATGGATAGCAGGAAGAGCATCCACACCCCGTACCCCGTGCTTCCTTTTAACGCTTTTTCAATCATGATCTTTCACCTCAAATAATATAGAAGAGGGATGGATGTGTCCCTATTGCAGGATTCCGCTGGATGGTAAAGGATGTCTTCAGTACCTGGCTGATCTCTGACTCGGGATCATTCATGTCTCCGAAGACAAGACCCTTACTTTGCGCCGCGACTTCAACACATGCCGGAATCTGGCCGATGGCCAGACGTTCGGTGCAGAAATTGCATTTTTCAACAACCCCGCGCATCCGGGCCGGGTACTTGGGATTCAGTTCTTTGATAAAGGGCTGCCCATTGGCATCCTTGCCACGCGGGTCGCGCCAGTTAAAACTCCGCGCGCCGTAAGGGCAGGCAGCCATGCAGAACCGGCAGCCGATGCAACGGTGGTAGTCCATTGCGACGATGCCGTCCTTGGTCTTATAGGTGGCCTTAGTGGGGCAAGCCCGGACACATGGAGGGTTGTCACAATGGTTGCACAGGGCCAGGATGGGCATTTCCTTGAGGGAGTCCGGCCTCTTGTACTGGGTGTTCTCCGGAAAAACATGGTTGTAGGATTCAACCCAGATCCACTTGATCTCATCCTTTCTGTTGCCGAAGTCCGGCACATTGTGGACGGTGTGGCAGGCTGTTACGCATTGTTGCGCCAGGCCGGGGTTCTCGGTAAACTTTCTGACATCAATGACCATGCCATAACGCTTGCCGGTGACCGCTGCAGCTCCGTGGCCGCCGGCAGGAGCGGATGAGGCGCTTGCTTCGCCCTTGAGCAGCGTGTTAAAGGCCGAGGGTGCGGCAATGCCGGCAATGGCGGTAAGCCCGGCAATCTTCAAAAAATCTCTTCTCTTGCTATCCATGTTACATCGCCTCCTTCGGCTGGAGATGACAATCCCAACAATACGGTTTCACGGAGGCATAGTTGTGGCAGTCGTCACAGAATTTCTTTTTGTCGCTGTGACATTTCATGCAGCCATTCTGCAGGCTCCGTACATATTCGGTGCCGTTGGCGGTTTTCCCGGTTCGGGAGCCGCCCTCGCGCAGGATGTCGTCGCGCCATTCGTTAAGCAGTTGCATATGCGTGGTACGCATGAACTGAGTTGGCGCGACACACTCCGTGTAGTCCTTTGGTTTTTCAGGTTTAGGCAATTTGCTGACATCCCCGGATTTAAACCACATCGGGGCTGTCATGAGGCCCAAGAACAATATTAACGCAGGTATGATTCTTCCTTTCCCGTACATGGCTATCAGCCCTCCATTCCTGCAAGTGGCTCAAAACGGAGACCCGTTTCACGCTCTTTTTCTCCCTCCATGACCAGAGCGTTGCCAACCAGCTCGGACACGCCGCAGACCTCCACGTCGGGATTCCAGTAGTTCATCAGACTCGTCAAGGTGGCGCGGTCGATGGCGCATACGCAGGAAAGCATATTGACCTCATGCTTCTCGCGCACATATTTGACCGCATTGGCCCTTGGCAACCCTGCCCGCATTCTCAGTTCCATAATTTCATCGGTGTTCAAGCCGGTGCCGCTGCCGCAGCAGAAGGTTGACTCACGGATGGTGTTTTCCGGCATCTCGTGAAAATTATTGCAAACATTCTGCAAGACATACCGTGGCTCATCCAACAAGCCCATGGCCCGGGCCGGGTTGCAGGAGTCATGATAGGTTGCAACCCGGTGATCGTTGCGTTTCGGGTCAAGTTTCAGCTTTCCGTGCTTGATCAGATCCGCGGTGAACTCGCTGATATGGACCATTTTGGTGGAGGCGGCATTTTCGAAGACCGTCCCGGTGATCGGCGAGGTCGGCACTTCCAGGAAGTCGGCCGGGCCGTTCATGGTGTCCATATACTGATGGAGCACCCGCCACATGTGTCCGCATTCGCCGCCCAGGATCCATTTGACCTCAAGTCGCTTGGCCTCGGCATACATCTTGGCGTTGAGCTTCTTCATCATTTCGTTGTTGGTGAAGAGCCCGAAGTTGCCGCCCTCCGAGGCATAGGTGCTGAAAGTGTAATCCAGACCGATGTGGTGGAAGAGCAGCAGGTAGCCCATGGCCGTGTAAATGCCGGGCTCGGCGAAGACATCCGCCGAAGGGGTGATGAACAGCACTTCCGCCCCTTTACGGTTAAAGGTCGGCTCGATGCGGATACCGGTGATTTCCTCGATATCGTCGCAGAGATAGATGATGTTGTCTTTAAAGGTGTGGGGCTGGAGTCCCATGTGGTTGCCGGTGCGGTTCGAGTTTGCTGCCGGCTCCAGAATCCAGTTGGTATTGACCCCTACCAGATGGAGCAGCTCGCGGCCCATCATGGTGATCTCGGCGGTATCAATACCGTAAGGACAGAACACCGAGCAGCGGCGGCATTCGGTGCACTGATAGAAATACATGAACCATTCCTTCAGCACTTCGAAGGACATCTCCCGTCCACCGGCCATTTTGCCCAGGATTTTGCCGCCCAGGGTAAAGTCGTTGCGATATACCGCCCGCAAGAGTTCGGCCCGGAGAACCGGCATGTTTTTCGGATCG
>JAHJTI010000071.1 GCA_018829945.1 Pseudomonadota bacterium
ATCCGATGCGCAGGAGTCCTCCTCGCAGGATAAGCACCGTAAGGGTTTTGCCAGGGTGATTAAAAGGGCAGCCATTGTTATTCCGGCTTCGCCCCCTCAGCGATCGTTTACGCCCAGACCGAAGAGGGTTGAGGCTGTTAAAGGAAAACCCGTTGTTGCAGCCCCCCCCGGCGTCAAGGATGAGGCCGACAAGGGCGAAGGGCTCAAGGGGAAAAAAGGAAAACGGTTTGTAAAATTCACCACTGAGACCGCCGAGCATGACCGGGCGAAAAAAACTCCAATGCGCAGCCAGCGGCAGGCTGATATCGATATCGAGGATGTTGACGATGCCCTCGGCGGAAAAATTCCCGCCGGGTTACGGGTTGGCCGCACTTCCCGGAGTGGCGGCAAAAAAGGCAAGCGCCAGGGTGTTGTCCAGCAGGTAGCGGAAACTAAGGCGATCAAGAAACGGATCAAGGTGCTTGAGACCATTACGGTTGGTGATCTTGCTCACCGGATGGGTCTTAAGGTCGGCGAACTTATTGCCAAGTTGTTGGGGATGGGGGTTATGGCCACCATCAATCAGGCTCTTGATGTTGAGACCGCAACTTTGGTGGCCTCTGATTTCGGGTATGAAGTCGAGCAGGGCGTTACCGAGGAGCAGACTATTCTTAATTTGGAAGAACAGGAAATCGGCGGCGAGATGCTTCCCCGGCCTCCGGTGGTTACGGTCATGGGGCATGTCGATCATGGCAAGACCTCGGTGCTGGATGCCATCAGGAAAACAGACGTGGCTGCAGGTGAGGCCGGTGGCATCACCCAGCATATTGGTGCGCATTATGTGCGCTCTCCCCAGGGAGATGTGGTTTTTCTCGACACCCCTGGTCATGCGGCTTTTACGGAAATGCGTTCCCGTGGCGCCCAGGTAACTGATGTTGTCGTCTTGGTTGTCGCTGCTGATGACGGAGTCATGGATCAAACCAGGGAGGCGGTAAATCACGCCAGGGCAGCCAAGGTGCCTATCCTGGTATGCGTGAATAAAATTGACAAAGCCGATGCAGACCCCATGCGGGTGAAACGGGAATTGGCCGACCTGAATCTGGTCAGCGAGGAATGGGGTGGGGATACCATCTTTTGTGAAACCTCGGCCAAAGCCGGACAGGGCATCGCTGAACTGCTGGAAAATATCCATCTTCAGGCCGAAATTCTTGAACTGAAGGCTGATCCGAATCGTCGGGCCAAAGGGCATGTGATTGAGGCCCAGCTCCATAAGGGCCGTGGTCCTGTGGCCACGGTTCTGATCGAGCAGGGAACCCTGCGGGTCGGTGATGCCTGTGTTGCCGGGATATTTTACGGCAAGGTACGTTCTCTTACCAATGATCGGGGGGAAAGTGTCAAGGAAGCCGGTCCGGCCATACCTGTCGAGGTTCAGGGCTTAAGCGGAGTGCCGCGGGCAGGTGATGAATTTGTCGTGTTGCCTGACGAAAAGAGGGCCAGGAGCGTGAGCGCCGACAGGCAGCTCAAAAGCAGAGAGGCAGAGCTTGGCACCTTTACCAAGATTTCCCTGGATAATCTGTTTGATAAATTGCAGGAAGGAAACGTCAAGGAACTGCGGGTTACGCTGCGTGCTGACGTGCAGGGAACATTGGAGGCTTTCAGCAAATCCATTGGGGATCTGGCAACCGATGAGGTCAAGGTCAGGATTCTTCATGCCGGCACCGGTACCATAACCGATTCGGATGTGTTGCTTTCCGCCGCGTCGGACGCTTTTATCATCGGCTTTAATGTGCGGCCTTCGGCCAAGGTGCAGGAACTCGCCAAGAACGAGAAAGTGGACATCCGCACCTACGACGTAATCTATCATGCCCTGGACGACATCAAAAAGGCCATGGTCGGTCTGCTTGATGCCCGTTTTGAGGAAAAAATCCTCGGCGCGGCAGAGGTCAGGGAAACGTATCAGGTTCCCAAGGTCGGCACCATTGCCGGCAGTTATGTGACCGAAGGTAAAATCGAGCGTAACGCCAAAGTGCGTGTAGTGCGGGAAGGCGTGGTGATATTCACCGGGCAGCTCGCCTCTCTGCGGCGTTTCAAGGACGATGTCAAGGATGTGCAGAGCGGATATGAGTGCGGAATCGGGGTTGCCAATTATAACGACCTGAAGGTCGGCGACGTGCTCGAATTTTTTGTTCTGAAAGAGGTTGAAAGAGAGCTCTAATGGCGGCTGGAAAAGCAAAATCGCGATTCGGACTGCCTGCAGGGCTTTCACGGAGCGCACCGAAGAGGCGACCGATCCGGGTGGCGGATGCCATCAAGGCGGAGATTGCCTCGTTGCTTGTGCGGAAAATCAATGATCCCCGCCTGACCAATATCATTATCACTTCGGTCGAGGTGAGTGACGACCTTGGACATGCCCGGGTTTTGTATAGTATCCTGGGAGATGAAGAGCCGAAGAATGTGGCCAAGGGTCTGGAAAGCAGCAAGGGCTTTATCAGAAGCAACCTGGCAAGGGCTCTTGAGTTGCGGCATGTGCCGGTGCTTGATTTCCGGCAGGATCTTTCCGGCCAGAAGCAGGCTGAAATGGAACAGTTGCTCAGGGAGATAGTGAAAGATGATGGTTCATCCCCGTGACGAGATTGTTCGTACCCTGAAAACTGCCACAAACGTTCTGGTGATAACCCATATTCATCCAGACGGTGATGCCCTCGGTTCGCAGATAGCCATGGGCAACGTCTTGCGCTCTCTTGGTAAAAACGTTTTTCTTTACGGCGAGGAGCCGGTTTCCCATCTGTACCGATTCCTTCCCGGAAGCACCCAGGTAGAGTCCGTGCTTCCGGACGTGAGCGGCTTTGATTGCGCAGTTGCCCTTGATTGTGGTGATTGCAGTCGTCTGGGCACGTCCATGGAATCACTTTTGGCTGTGCATCCCTTTGTGGTTATTGATCACCATACCGGTCACAAGGATTTTGGTGATCTCAGGTGGATTGCCCCTGATCGGGCCTCAACCGGCGAGATGGTCTATGACCTGTCCGAATCTTTGGGAGCCGAATTGAGCTTTGAAACAGCCTATTGCCTGTATGCGGCCATTGTTTCCGATACAGGCTCCTTTAAGTATTCCTCAACCACGGCCGACACCTTCCGCATCGCTGGCGAGCTTCTGAAGAAAGGGGTAAAGCCGGCAGAGGTTTCCGGCAAACTGTTTGATAATTTTACGGTGAAGCGTCTCAATCTGATGCGGTTGGTGCTTGATTCGCTGCAATTATACGCTTCCGATCGGCTTGCAATCATCGAGGCTCCCCGGGATTTTTTTGTGAAAACCGGGACCTGCCAGGCGGACGCTGAAACTTTCATCAATTATCCGCGCTCCCTGGATACCGTCAAGGTAGCTGCCTTTATAAAAGAAACCGAGAGTGGTTTGGTCTCGGTAAGTCTTCGCTCCAAGGGCACTGATTATGATGTGGCGCAGGTTGCTGCTTCTTTTGGCGGAGGCGGCCATCGCAATGCGGCCGGGCTTAAACTGGGAGAAACAAGCATTGCTGAGGTGCGGGAAAAATTGTTAGTGAAATTGTTGCCCTTGGTAACTCGTTGAGATAATGGATCTTTTGTCGGAAATGCCTGCCGCGACCACTGATGCCTCGGTGGGGAAGCCCCCCCCTGTGGAACCGGCCCTTGAGGCCGGTATCTTTTTGGTGGATAAGCCGGTGGGGCCGAGTTCCTTCCGGATGGTGCAGCTGGTGCGTCGGGCTCTGTCCATAAAAAAAGTAGGGCATGCCGGAACCCTCGATCCTTTTGCTTCCGGCCTGCTGATCATCTGTGTCGGGCGTCCTGCCACCCGCCTTATTTCGCAGTTCATGGATGGAAGCAAACGGTACGAAGCAGTGCTCAGGCTTGGTATCGAAACCACAACCCAGGATCTTGAGGGAGAGGTTGTTGCCCAAAAAGAGGTGGAAGTGTTTTCCCGGGAAACACTGGAGCATTGCCTGACCGGTTTTCTGGGCGAACAGATGCAGACGCCGCCGCAGTATTCGGCGCTCAAGCATAAGGGGAAGCCCCTGTACCATTATGCGCGGCGGGGGATTATCATCGAAAAGGCCCCGCGCCCGGTCACGATCTTCCGGCTTGCGCTTCTGGAAACCGGACCGGACACCCTGCGCATTATGGTGGATTGCAGCAAGGGGACCTATATTCGGACCCTGGCTGCGGATATTGGCCGGACCCTTGGTTGCGGCGCCCACCTTATTGCCTTGCGGCGGTTGCAAAGCGGGCCGTTTGCCGTGGATAACGCGGTGGATGGCACCCTTCTGCAGGACCCGGTTCTGGCGCGAGACGAATTATTATCCAAGGTTTTGACCGTGGAACAAGTCCTGGCGTTGTTGCCCCGTCCTGAGTGATCGATAATTGGAAAAAAGCACGGAACGACATTCAATTGACTTTGGCGCAGGGATCATTTATTAAGAAGCGTATCCAATTAGGAATCGATGGTTGAAATTACTGTCGATCTCCCGAATTATTAATTTTAGTGCACGAGGAAGTCATGACACTGCAAGCGGAACAGAAAAAAGAGATCATCACCCAATACGCCCATCACGAAAAAGATACCGGTTCCCCGGAGGTGCAGATTGCCCTGCTGAGTTCCCGTATCACCTATCTGACCGAGCATTTCAAGGAACACAAAAAAGATCATCATTCCCGGCGCGGTTTGCTGAAGCTTGTTGGTCAGAGACGGCGTCTTCTGAATTACCTCAAGAACAAAAACGTTGATCTGTATCGTGATCTGATTCAAAAGCTTGGCATCAGAAAGTAAGATGCGATAACAGCCACCGCCTGATTATGGCGGTGGCTCCATTTTTGCCCCTGAGCTATCTGATATCGCCGTTTTCGCGTGCGATCGGGGCAGCGAAAACACCACCTTTCCATTGCGGTAATCATATTTCGTCTGTCCGGCTTGAACGTCGGGCTGCGTGATTGTTCCCAGACTTGGAAAGGGCGGTTGTTAGAGGAGAGTATATGTACAAAAAAGTAACGATTGATCTTGGTGGAAGGCCCCTCACCATTGAAACTGGACGGTTGGCAAAACAGGCAAGCGGCACCGCGTTGGTTACCTACGGGGAGACCGTGGTGCTGGTTACCGCCACCGCGGCCAAGGATCCCAAGGCGGATATCGATTTTCTGCCGCTCACCGTGGAGTATCAGGAACGGTTTTATGCGGTTGGCCGTATTCCGGGAAGTTTTTTCCGGCGTGAAATCGGTCGGCCCAGTGACAAGGAAACGCTTTCCGCCCGTTTTATCGACCGGCCTCTGCGTCCCCTGTTTGTCAAAGGGTATCAGCATGAAACTCAGGTGATCGCCACGGTTCTTTCGGCTGATCAGAAAAACGATCCGGACGTATTGGCCATGATCGGCGCTTCCTGCGCCCTGATCATTTCCGATATCCCCTTCAACGCTCCGGTGGCCGGGGTAAAGGTGGGCTATGTTGATGGCCAGTATGTGATCAACCCCAGCCCGGAAGAGTGGGAAAAATCCCGGCTGAACCTTATCGTGGCAGGAACCAAGAATGCCGTGGTCATGGTGGAAGGCGGGGCGGACAGCCTTTCCGAAGCCGAGGTGCTCGAAGGTATCTTCTTTGGCCACAAGGCCCTGCAGCCCATCCTGGAGATGCAGGAAGAGATGCGGGCTGCAGTGGGCAAAACCAAGATGACGGTTACCCCTCCGGTGGTCAACGAGGTGTTGAAAGCCAAGGTGGAGGAGCTGGCCCGCGAAGAGATGCAGGCGGTTATCACCATGGCTGACAAGCAGCAGCGGAGCGAGCTGTACCATCAGCTGCAGAAAAAGATCCTCGCCGCTCTCGGCGAAGAGTATGGTGACAGCCTCAAGGAGGCCAAGGAGCATCTTCATTCCCTGAATAAAACCATGATGCGCGACCGGATTGTCAAGGACAAGAGCCGAATCGACGGCCGTCGTTTTGACGAGATCCGGCCGATCAGCTGTGAAGTTGCGGCCCTGCCGAAAGTTCATGGCTCCGCTCTCTTTACCCGGGGCGAGACCCAGGTCATGGTTTCCGCCACCTTGGGCAGCGGCGATGACGAGCAGCGGGTTGAATCCCTCACCGGCATGTCATTCAAACGCTTCATGCTTCATTATAATTTCCCCCCCTATTGCGTTGGCGAGGTCCGTTTCATGCGTGGCCCCAGCCGTCGTGATATCGGGCATGGTGCCCTGGCAGAACGCGCCTTGGCCGCCGTGTTACCCAAGGGCGATGAGTTTGCCTACACGATCCGTATTGTTTCCGAGGTGTTGGAATCAAACGGCTCCTCCTCCATGGCGACGGTATGTGGCGGCAGTCTCGCCCTGATGGATGCGGGCGTGCCGATCAAAAAACCTGTTTCCGGTGTGGCCATGGGCTTGATCAAGGACGGCGAGACCATCGTCATCCTCTCCGACATCCTGGGTGATGAAGATCATCTCGGCGACATGGATTTCAAGGTAACCGGCACCGATGAGGGCATCACCGCCCTGCAGATGGACATCAAGATCGAAGGCGTCTCCAAGGAGATCATGACCAGCGCTCTTGCCCAGGCCAGGGGTGGACGTCTCCATATTCTCGAGAAGATGAAGATGGCGATTGAGACCTCAAGGGCAGAAGTGCCTGCGCATGCTCCCAAGATTTTCAGCCTTCAGATTAATCCCGACAAGATCCGCGATCTGATCGGACCGGGCGGCAAGATGATCAAGTCGATCACCGCCGATTACGGGATCAAGATGGATGTGGAGGATTCGGGCAAGGTGACGATTTTCGCGCCCAATGGTGAGGTTGCCCAAGCGGTTATCGCCAAGGTGAACGAGATCGCCGCCGATCCTGAAATCGGTAGGATTTACGATGGCGTTGTTCAGAAGATCCTTGATTTCGGTGCTTTTGTTCAGATCATGCCGGGGGTTGATGGCTTGGTGCACATCTCCGAGCTTGACAGCAAGCGGGTCGAAAAGGTCACCGATGTTCTCAAGGAAGGGGACGAGGTCCGGGTGAAGGTTCTTGAAATCGACCAGCGGGGCAAGATTCGTCTGAGCCGTAAGGCCGTCCTCCAGGAGGAGGCAGGTTCCTGATCCACTGCCTTCGGGGAGTGTTTTTTGATTCTTCCAAGGGGAAGGGGGGCTTGGCTCTCTTTCCCCTTTTCTGTCTTGTAACCGTAACCAGTAAGGAAGCCCGTGGCCAATAGCTACCAGAAAACCGTGCTTGACAATGGCGTCCGGATTATCACCGAGAAGATCCCCTCCCGTACGGTTTCGGCTGGGATCTGGGTGGATGTGGGAGCCCGCGATGAACAGCCCCATAACAATGGGAGCGCCCATTTTGTCGAGCACATGCTTTTCAAGGGCACCGCAACCCGGACGGCGCAGGAGATTGCCCAGGAGCTCGATACCCTGGGCGGTATGTCCAACGCCTTTACCTCCGGAGAAACCACCTCCTATTACGCCACGGTCCTTGATGATCAGGTGGAGCGGATTGTCGGACTCATGGGAGATATCTTCCTTAATTCCCTTTTTGAGGAGGAAGAAGTGGTTCGGGAGCGGGAGGTCATCCTCCAGGAAATATCCATGGTGGAAGACACCCCGGATGATCGGATTCATGAACTGTTCACCGGCGAACTCTGGGGCAAGCACCCTCTCGGCTACACGGTTCTCGGGCGGCGGGAGGTTGTGGCGGCCATGGATGCTGCCGGCTTGCGGGAGTACATGCGCCGGGCGTATACGCCGGATAAGATTGTCATCGCCGCCTCCGGCAATGTGGACCACCACCATTTCTGTCGCCTCTGGCAGGAGCAGCTCGGCACCCTTGCTGGACCGGAGACAAGCTCCCGGCGGGAACCTCCTGCTGTTCATGCACCGGTCCGCAAGCTCTACAAAAAAAATCTTGAACAGGCGCATCTGGTGCTTGGCACATACGGGTTGCCCCTTGTGGCTCCGGAACGCTATGCTCTTTATCTGCTGCATGTTCTCCTCGGCGGCAACATGAGTTCGCGTCTTTTTCAGGAGGTTCGTGAAAAAGAGGGGCTGGCCTATTCCATCTATTCCTACCTCTCCTCATTTACGGACAGCGGCTATCTCGGCGTGTATCTGGGGGTTGATCCTGCGGTGGTAAATAAAGCCATGGCAGTGGTAACCAGGGAGATCAAAGCCTTGCGTCAAAACAGTATTTCAGACGCATTGCTGGACAGGGCCAAGGATTATGCCAAGGCCGGGATATTTCTCTCCGCCGAGAACATGGAGTCCCGGATGACCAGGATTGCCAGAAACGAACTGACCTTTGGACGCTACATCTCGGTTGACGAGGTTGTTCAAGGTTTTGATCAAGTGCGGTGTGAGGATATTGGCGACCTGGCAGAGCGTCTCTTCAGCAACCCTCTGTTCGCTGCCGTTCTCGGCCCCCTTAAGGCTAAAGATGTTGACTGGAATCCCCTTGATCTGGAGTAGCACATGATGAAAACGCAGAGAGATGAAGCGCACTCCATCCGGTTGTGCTGGCTTGACCCGCAAGGGCATGCTGATCTGCCCTTACCCGCGTATCATTCCGAACTGGCCGCAGGCATGGATGTGGCTGCCGCCGTGTTGGAACCGGTGGTGATAGCGCCTGGCGAAATTTGTTTGCTGCCTTCCGGTTTTTCCGTGGCTCTTGCCCCTGGCTTTGAGCTGCAGGTGCGGCCCCGGAGCGGTCTGGCCATCAAGCACGGCATCACCGTGGTCAACAGTCCTGGGACCATTGATGCCGATTACCGGGGGGAAGTGAAGATCG
>JAHJTI010000072.1 GCA_018829945.1 Pseudomonadota bacterium
ATTTGCCGAAGGTGCCGACGCCATCTTCTCAGGTGGCTGACAACTCGGTGAATGCCATTACCAGGTTGGTAATTACGACGCAATGGGTGTGAGTGCATTGGTGAAAAAGGTTCTGGCCGAGGTCGGGATCAATCCTGACAGGTTTGGTCTGCAGTGGGCTTCAGCGGCAGAGGCGCCGCGTTTTGTCAAACTGATCACCGATTTTACCATGAAGACGAAAGAACTCGGGCCCATAGGCGAGTCCGAGGGATTGAGCCCCGAGGAGTTGAAGGTCCGGATCGACAAGGCCCTTGCCCTGGTGAGCGACCGCAAGCTGCGGATTGCTCTGGGCAACGCCACCAAGACCATCCGGAAAGAGACGATCTTTACTCAGGAAGGCATAACCGCCCTGATCGAAGAGAAACTGAGCAAGACCATCACTTCCGGGCTGGAAGGCAGCGGGGCGGAGGTTGCAGCCAAGAAGTAACCGCTATAAAAAGTACGTAAAAGATATTCCAAAGGGAGGTGCGATATGTGTTCGCACCTCCCTTTTTTTTGTTGTTGGATAAAAAATGAGAAAACCTGTCCAGGATACAAAGTATCCAGAAACCATTGAAAGTGAGTAAAAAATATCCAGGCAGTTTTTTATCTCCGTAAATTCTTGCGTGCCAACTCTCCGTAACGGCTGATATGACGTGAATTTTTTGGTGTATCTTCCGTCGGCACGGTCTTTGCTTAATAATAAGTTATGCAGAAAACCAATGCCATCCACACAGGTAACAGAAGAGGAGAGTATGAAAAAAACGTATGATCTGATACGAGATACAATTACCCTGCAGCGATTTTCCCTTGGCGTAGCCGCGCTGTTCTTGCTGGTTTTGCTTTCAGCCTGCGGCTGGCATAATCCGTATTACCACCATAAGTATGGAAACCAGGGGTATTCCAGCGAAAAAGGGCAGGACAACGACAGCGCCCTGAAGATAATTCGAGAGCGCTACGCAAGGGGCGAGATAAGTGCAGACGAGTTCGGAAGGATGAGATCCGAGTTAGAGAAATAACAACACTATGAGGTGAAAAATTATGCACTGGTTCAACTGCGGCGGTCCATCCGGCTATGGATTCATGGGTTTCGGCCCCATTGGTATGATTATTTTCTGGGCATTGTTCATTGCCGCAATCATCTATCTTGTCAGAAAAGGCGGGACGGCGCGGGGAACAGATCGATTGGATCGTGAAACTCCGCTTGAAATCCTGAATCGGCGCTACGCCGCAGGAGAGATTTCCGGTCAGGAATATAAAGAAATGAAGGCGGAGATCAAAAATTGACCATTTCTGCTGGCCGATGATCAGAAGGGTGTGCGGACAGGTGTTCGCGCACCCCTTTTTATTGGTTGAGAATTATCATTCGGCCAGTTCCATGATTTTCAGGCTGCGCAGCTCGGCCAGGCTGAAGACAGGGCCGTCCACGCAGGCCAGCTTGCCGTCCATGTGGCAATGGCGGCAGATGCCAACCCCGCACTTCATGTGGCGCTCCATGGTGGTGAGGATGTGTTCGTCGGAAAATCCAAGGCCTGACAGGCGACCGAGCACTGCCCGAAACATCAGGGGCGGACCGCAGATCAGAGCGGTGGATTGACTTGGTTCCGTGGTCAGATCATCCATCAGGGATGTGACCAGTCCCACAGTCCCGTTCCAACCCGGTTCGGCCGCATCCACGGTGAGTCGGCAATCCACCCCCTGCTTCTGCCATAACCCGAGATCATTCTGAAAGGCGATATCCGAGGGTGTGCGGCTGCCGTAAAGCACTGTGATAGTCCCGAATTGGTCCCGCTGATCCAGGCAGGTGTTGATCACCGATCTGAGCGGCGCCAAGCCGATGCCGCCGGCCACGAAAAGCAGATTCCTTTCCGTAAGCTGCCGCATGGGAAATGGTCGTCCGTATGGGCCGCGCAGCCCGATGGTGTCGCCGACTTTCAGTTTGTGCATCCCGTTGGTGAGCTTCCCAGCCTTTCTGACGCTGAGATGGATGGCGCCGGGCCGGGTCGGGGCGGATGAGATGGAGATGGGCGCTTCCCCGCAATGGGGCATGGAAACCATCATGAACTGGCCCGGCTGGTAGCGGAAAGCGTCGTTGTACTGTTTGTCGCTGAAGGCGAGAACAAAGGTGGAGATCTGGGAGTTCTCGACAACGATCTGTTCCACCTTGGCCTGCCGGGGCAGGTAAATATCGATAATGGTCTGGGGCATGTTCTTGTCTCTGTTTGGATGATTGTCTTGCTTAGATGCTTCCCTGGCAGGCGCGCTCCACAAAACGGACAATGTCGGTGCCGCCGAAGCAGATGCCCACGCAGCGCCCGCAGCCCACGCAACTCGGCCTGCCGTTCAAACGCACGTCGTCGCGGAGCTTATGGGTAAAACGTTGGCGAATGGCCCCGGTTTTCGCCTGCACCGGATTGTGCCCTCCGGCCATGCCGGTAAACCCCGCAAAGGTGCAGGCGTCCCAGCTCCGCAGCCTTTGGCCGCTGTTGGCGTCGAGTTGCTGGTCGCTGATGGTGAAACAGGTGCAGGTGGGGCAGAGATAGGCGCAGCCGCCGCAATCCTGGCAGCGCAGAGACAGCTCAGCAAATACTTCATCCGGAACAGTGCCTGCCTCAAGTTGTCGGATGGCCTGTTCCACATGCACCTGGCGGCTGAAACGGCCGCGCGCTTCCAGAAAAGTCTGATAATGGGCTGCCCGTTCCTTGTCGGTGGAGGGGGAGAAAAATCCCTCCCAGCGTTTCACCAGAGAATGTCCCGGCGCCCGGCCGATCTCAACGAGAAAGCGGTCGCCCAGATCGGTGAGCTGCAGGTCGCTGCCCATCTCCAGAAAGGGGCCGGAGCCGGTGGCGTTGCAGAAACAATTCGGGGACGGGGCATTGCAGTTGATCCCGATCAGCACCGAACCCTGGCGGCGCTGCAGATAAAATGAGTCCCGCTGGTGGCGGGAAAAAACCACATCCATGTAGAGCAGGGCGGAAAGATCGCAGGGATGCACCCCGAAATAAACCGTGGCTGGGATGTTTGACTGGGCTGGGCGAAAATCATAGCCTTCCGGACTGATCGTATAGGTGTACAGCCGTTCCTGTTGGGGCAGAAAGAATTGCTTGAGCGAGTTCTGCGGCGGCTCGACCAGTTCGATCTCCGCAGAATCCAGATCGTCGATCACGGTGAAGAGCACATCGCCGTGGCGGTTTCGCACCGGGGCCACCAAGCGGTACTCCTTGGCAAGCTTGCGCAGGAAGCCCTTCAGGTGATCTTTTTTCAGGAGATGGGTGTCGGCCATGGCTGTGGCATGGGGCATGGGCAGTTCCTTTTTTCCTGTTTTTGTTCAGGGGTGATCTTTTATTGGGGCCTTAACAACGGTGCTTCGACATATGTCGGCATCGTAACAACGGTCCTTCGACAGGCTCAGGACGAACGGAAATTAACTTATTTCCGATGCACTGCTCTTGTTGAGTCCTTTGGCAGGGATCTTTTGAGCGTGCCGAAAATCAGGGGTACCGACAAACCTCGTATCGTCTTGATATTCCGTTCGCATTGAGGTTGATATTCCGTTCGCACTGAGTCTGATATCCCGCTCGCACTGAGTCTGATACCCCGCTCGCACTGAGGTTGATATTCCGTTCGCACTGAGTCTGATATCCTGCTCGTACTGAGGTTGACATCCCGCTCGTACTGAGGTTGATATCCCGCTCGCACTGAGGTTGACATTCCGTTCGCACTGAGTCTGATATCCTGCTCGCACTGAGTCTGATATCCCGCTCGCACTGAGTCTGATATTCCGTTCGCACTGAGTCTGATATCCCGCTCATACTGAGTCTGATATTCCGTTCGTGCTGAGCCTGTCGAAGCACCTGTTTGCAATAAATTTCGTCTTGTCATGATAACTTTATTTTCTCCACCCGCACTGCGCACACCTTGTACTCCGGGCAACCCGAGCCGGTATCAAAGGCATCGTTGGTGAGCAGGTTGATGGGCGCTTCGTGAAAGTGGAAGGTGGTGTACACCATGCCCGGCGCCACTTGATCGGTGATGGAAGCGGCAAGGGTTATTTCCCCCCGGCGGGACGTCAACCGTATCGACTCTCCCTGGCGCACGCCATGGGCCTTGGCGTCTGTCGGGTTGATCTGGAGCACTGCATGACCGCATTCCCTGCTCAACCGTTCGCTTTTTCGGGTCATGGTGCCGGTATGGTACTGGTGGTAGATCCGGCCGGTCATCAACAGCAACGGGTATTCCTGGTCGGGCAGTTCGCCCGGCTCCGTATGACTGGCCGGCATGAAATGGCCGCGGCCCCTGGTGAAGTAATACTTATGCAGAAAAGGGGTCCCCTGGTGGCCTCGGTCCCAGCACGGCCATTGCAAGCCCCAGCTCTGCTCAAGCCGGTCGTGGTACATGCCGCCGTAGATGGGAGAAAGCAGGGCGATCTCCTCCATCACCTCAGCGCTTGAGTCGTATTCCATGCAAAAGCCCAAGCGGTTGGACAACGCCATGATGATCTCGCTGTCGGCGCGGCATTCCCCCGGCGGTTGTGTTGCCTGGCGCACCATCTGCACCCTGCGTTCCGAGTTGGTGAAGGTGCCGCTTTTTTCGGCAAAGCAGGCAGCCGGGAAAACCACATGGGCAAGCTGCGCCGTCTCGGTGAGGAAGATGTCGCTCACTGCCAGGAAATCCAAGCCCCGCAGGGTTTCCTCCACCTTGCTCAGGGTGGGGTCGCTGAGCATGGGGTTTTCGCCCATGA
>JAHJTI010000073.1 GCA_018829945.1 Pseudomonadota bacterium
GATGTACGCTTCCTTTGTGAGACCCGCGAGATTGTAATCCTTGGAAAAGGTGATTGCCTCGGTAGGACAGCTTTCGACACAGAGGCCGCACAGGCTGCATTTGGTAAAGTCCAGGATGTACTCGGTCAACACCTTTCCCTTCACCCCTTCCCGCTTTTCACCATTCACCGTGATGCAGTTGGAAGGACAGGCCTTCTGGCACATACCGCAGACAATGCACTTGGTCTCGCCGGTTTCCTCGTCCTTCGTCAGCTCAATATGCCCCCGGAAGCGTGGGGTCATGGGCAAAACCTCGTGGGGATACTGCACCGTCACCACCGGCTGAAAAAAATACCTGATGGTAATTCCCAGGCCGACAAACAGGCTCCAGGTCCCGCTGATAATCTCTCTGAGATAGTCGATCATGGTTAAAACACCTTCAACATGGCACTGGTAAGAATCAGATTAAAAAATGAGATCGGGATCAAAATCTTCCAAGAAAGATTGAGCAGCCCGTAAAAGGTTGTTCTTGGGAAGGTCCAACGGATCCAGATCACGGTGAAAATCAAAAAGTACATCTTGATCAGAAACCAGTGCACCCCGGGAAAAAGCCCCAGAGGACAATCCCAGCCGCCCAGAAAAAGAATGGTTGCCACACTGGCGCCGATGACGATATTGGCATATTCGCCCATGAAAAAGACACCGAAGCCCATGCCCGAGTACTCGGTAAAAGCGCCGGCAACCAGTTCACTCTCAGCCTCGGCCATGTCGAAAGGCGCCCGGTTGGTCTCCGCCAGCATGCAGACAAAAAAGATCAGAAAGGCCACCGGCATCAAGGGGCTTGCCGAAAGGTTGAGGATGTTCCAATTCCAAAAACCGCCCAGCTGCTGGGTTACGATATTATGGAGATTCATGGTACCGGTGATCATCACCAGAGTCACCACCGTTACCAACATGGGAATCTCATAGGCAACATTCTGAGAAACGACACGGGCCGCAGAGATGACGGCGTATTTGTTCCGCGATCCCCAGGCTCCCAAAAGAAGACCGAGGACGTTCACCGCGGCAAAAGCAAAGATAACCAGCAAACCGATATCAAGATTTCTCGCCACCAGCGTTTCGCTGAAGGGAATGGTAACAAAGCTCATGATCGCCGGAACCATAACCAGGATCGGGGCAATCTTGAACAGGACAGGATCAACTCCGGCCGGAACAATGAGCTGCTTGGTCATCAACTTGATGCCGTCAACCAAGGGCTGGAGCAGACCGAACGGCCCGACCTCCTTGGGCCCGATCCTCCGTTGGATATGCGCGGCCTCTTTCCGCTCCAGCCAGACCAGATAGGCGGCATTCAGGGCGGCAAAGGCGATCACACCGACCAGGAACGCCAGCAGCCGTATTATTTCAGGATCCACATGCATAACGAAGCTCCTTTCCCCTGTTACAATTTCCCCGGCAAAGCCTGCAAAAAAGGCTAGCCCAAGAATAAGCGGCCACAGGGTGCCGCAGATGCGCGAAAGAGGTCTGCGAAGTGTGCTGTTGCACATGAGCAGGCCGATGACAAAGCAGATGTGGTGCCATGTGGCCGCGCCCTCCTTACCTGTCTATCTCGGGAATGACCAGATCAAGGCTTCCCATCAGGGCGAGGGCGTCGGGTAATAACATACCCTGGCAGGCCTCGCCAAAAAGGCTCAAATTGGAAAAAGTCGGGGAACGCAATTTCAACCGATACGGGGTGTTGCTCCCATCGCTGACCACCCGCACACCAAACGAACCGCGTGCCGTTTCCACGGCATGATAGTAATCGCCCTTGGCAGGCTTGATGATCTTGGGAACCTTCTCAGCCATGACCGGCCCTTCCGGCAGCTTATCCAGTCCCTGTTCAATAATGCGCAGACTCTGCTCTATCTCGTCCATCCGCACCATATAACGGGCCATGGAATCGCACTGATCATACACCGGCACATCGAAGTCAAATTCCGGGTAAACGGAGTAAGGCTCATGCTTGCGCACATCGAAGTTGATGCCGGAACCCCGGCATACAGGGCCGGTTGCCCCGTATTTACGGCACATATCCGCGGAAATCGGTCCGACTTCCTTGAGTCGTGTCATCAGGATGATATTCTTGGTGACAAGATTGTGGTACATGGGCATCCGCTCACGCAAACGCTTGATAAACGCCCGAGTTCCCGGCACGAAATTATCGTCGATGTCGTTATACACTCCGCCGAAGCGGAAATAACAATAGGTGAGGCGCGAGCCGGTGACCGATTCCAGCAGGTCGAGGATATGCTCTCTGTCGTCAAAGGCATAGAGCAATGGGGAAAAGCCGCCAAGATCAAGGATAAAGGCGCCAAACCAGAGGAGATGGCTGGAAACCCTGTTCAACTCGGTGGTAATCACCCGCAAATACTCTGCCCGCTCCGGCACCGCAATGCCTGCAGCCCGTTCCACCACGGAAACATAGCCATGGTTGTAAGCAAGGGCGTGGAGATAATCCATCCGGCCGGTGTTGGGCAGGAACTGGGCCCAGGTCCGGTTCTCCCCCATCTTCTCGTGCATACGATGGATATAGCCCAGAACCGGCTCCGCCTCGACGATGTACTCCCCGTCCATGGTCAGCTTGACACGCAGAACTCCATGCGTGGCGGGATGCTGCGGGCCAAGGTTTAGAACAAATGTTTCGTTGGCTTCACTTTTGGCAAAGGCGCTCATGGGCGAAAATCCTTCAGCAATGGATGATAATCGGCATCTTCCGGCAACAGCAACGGTACGAGATAGGGGTGCCCGACAAAAATGATGCCGAAGAAATCATGGGTTTCCCGCTCATGCCAGTCGGCCCCGGGATAGATCTGCGAAATGGTGGGAACCTCGGGCTTGCTTCGGGGAACTCTGGTTCTGATCGTTACCCGGCACAGTCCATCGTAATGATTGAAATCGTACACTGCTTCCAGCACATCTTCAGCAAGCTCGCCCTGTTCGACAACCGGCGCGGCGGGGGGTGCTTCTTCTCCAGCGGCTGCAGCAGCATCCGCCTTGGCCTTTGCTTCTGCCGCAGCCTTAGCCTCTGCTTCCTTGCGCAAGGCCGCCTGCTCACCCAGCCAATCCACGCCGGTGACAGCCTCAATGAAAAAACCTTCCGCATCCAGCACCGAGACTGCGGCAACAAGCTGTTCCGGGGCAACTAACACGTCGAGAGCGAACCCTTTGCGGGCATACTCCGTTTCGATTACCGCCTCAGCCCCACTGGCGTCCAGTTTCTGTTTGATCGCACCACAATTCATCTTCAACCCACCTCCACTCGTGGCCATCTGCGGGAGCCCGTCACTTTTTCCTCAAGCTCCAGAATCCCTTCGATCAACGCCTCAGGGCGGGGCGGACATCCGGGGATAAAAACATCAACAGGAAAAAGCTTGTCCGCGCCTTCGACAATGCCGTACTGCCCGTCGAACACAAAAGGCCCGCCGGAAATGGCACAGTTGCCCATGGCGATAACCCATTTGGGCTCCGGCATCTGATCGTACAGGGTTTCCACGGCAGCAGCCATTTTTTTACTGATGGTGCCGGCGACAATCATCACGTCGCATTGACGGGGGGACGGACGGAACACCTCCGCGCCGAACCGGGCCAGATCAAAGCGGGACGCGCCGGTGGCCATCATCTCAATGGCACAGCAGGCAAGACCGAAGGTCATGGGCCAGAGAGAATTGGCCCTTCCCAAGGCAAGCAGTTTGTCAAGCTGGGCAAACTGAACTATCGCGGGTTGTAGATTTTGCGTTCCCACTTGAACACTCCCTTTTTCCAAGCATAGA
>JAHJTI010000074.1 GCA_018829945.1 Pseudomonadota bacterium
AGACTTACCGAAACGGGCAATGACCAGGATTGGGCCAGTGAGGGCAATGGCTTTTTAAAGGTAGTCCGCGACGGTGAGGATTACTTTACCCGGGCCGGCGCCTTCAGCCTTGATGCCGACGGCAACGTGGTCACTCAGAACGGCGACCGGTTGCAGCCCGAGTTTACCGTACCTCAGGGAACAATTTCCATCGGCATCAACAACAATGGGCTGCTCACCGCCAAGGATGCCCAGCAGCAGGTTCTCGCCACGGTCCAGATCACCCTGCACAGCTTCATTAATCCAGGCGGTCTGCGCAGCACCGGCGCCAACCTTTTCCAGGAAACCGACGCATCCGGCGCCCCGGTCGAGGCCAACCCCGGCACCGAGGGATTGGGCACTATCCAGCAGCGTTTTATGGAGGTTTCCAACGTGGATGTCACTGAAGAACTGGTCAACATGATCATCACCCAGCGGGCCTACGAAGTGAACTCCAAATCGGTCCAGACCGCTGACAAGCTGCTCGAAGTAGCGAACACCCTGGCCCGTTAAGGATGATGCCTGAAATGTTGCTTCGCATGACACGCCTGCTCACGATTATTTTGCTGTTCTGCCTTGCCTGTCCTCTTCCGGGACACACGGCGGACAGCATTTCACCTCCGGAACTTGCCACACTGAAGAATATCTTCAGCGAGGCTGTTCTCAAGGATTCTCCCTGGCCCAGAGAGGATGTGCGGATAGATAATTTCAGCGTCCGTCCGCTGACCATGACCTTGCCCGCCGGAGCCTTTGACTACCGTATCACCCAGAAGCCGACCGACACCCGGCCAGGCAAAAAGAGTGTGACTGCCGCCATCCTGCAAGATGGCGTGGAACAAGGGCTGGTGAAGATGAACGGCGATCTTCGCCTGTTCGGCACGGTGATCAACACCAAAAAACGGCTGAACCGAAACGACATCATCACCAACGATGACATCACGTCCAAACGACAGGACATTTCCCTGCTGGATGGTGGACTCGTGCAAGACCCGGATCAGGCCGTCGGACAAAAGCTCAAACTCTCGCTTCCGGCGGGAGCTGTCCTGTATGCCCAGGCTCTCGACGCTCCAACCTTGGTAAACCGAGGGGAGAGGGTGACCATCATGGCAAAATCAAAGGCAATAAAAATAACCGCGCCCGGAGAAGCACGAAATTCCGGGGCGCTCGGCGAAATGGTTCGGGTAAAGAACCTCATGAGCCGCCGCGAAATCCATGCCCGGGTTACGGGCGTCGGCATCGTGGAAGCGCAATTCTGAGGCACATGCCCCAGCCATCAAAGGAGAAGATTATGCGAACGACACTCCCCATCACCATTGGTATCTTTCTGCTGGCGGGACTTTCAGGCTGCGTCGGCGCAAGCAGCCAGCAGGCCCAGCAACTGCCCGAGCGCTACACCCTGCCCGCCCCGCCGCAGGCCGCGCAAGCCAAACCGGAAGGGACAATTTACGCTGCCGGCAACGGCCTTGATCTCTACGCGGACAGTCGCGCAAAACGGGTCGGCGATATCGTGCTGGTCCGCATTGTGGAAAATTCCAGGGCCAACAAAGAGGCCAACACCAAGACGGAACGCGAGTCAACGGTTACCGGAGGCGTTTCCAACCTGTTCGGATTTGAAACCTGGCTGGCGGACAGAAACAGCCGCTTCTCCCCATCGCTCACCCAGCTTCAGGCCAAGCTGACCAACGATTTTGAGGGCAAAGGCAAGACCGACCGAAAAAGCAATGTGACCGCCACCATCTCCGCCCGGATAATCGACATCACCACCGACGGCAACCTCAACATCCGCGGCTCTCAGGAAGTGAAGGTCAACAATGAAACCCAGCACATCATTCTTTCCGGCATCATCCGCCCGCAGGATGTCGCCCAGGACAATTCGGTTCTCTCGACCCATGTTGCCGACGCCCGTATAGAATACAGCGGCCAGGGAGTTATCGGCGACAAGCAGCAGCCCGGCTGGCTGGCCAGGGCGTTGGACAGCGTATGGCCGTTTTAAGAACGGCCGCGAATGCACGCCACTAGGAAAAATATTCCCTTCTCCCCCAAGGTGATTTCATGAAAAAAAGAATATTTCCTTTGAAAATAGCGCATTACAATACCTGCCTCAGCCGTGGCACATTGCTTGCTTTGCTTTCAAGATACAGATTCCGGAGACACAATGCCGAGGATATATCCATGCAACCGACAACTGCCGCGCCCATGAACACACCTGCCAAAGCCATCCGGCGCACCACGTTGCTTTTTGTCGGCGCCTTGCTGCTCGGAATTCTCTGGAATGCCGGATTTGCTCACGCCGTCCGCTTAAAAGACCTCGCCTCAGTGAAGGGCGTGCGGAACAACCAACTGGTCGGCTACGGCATTGTGGTCGGCCTCAATGGCACAGGGGACGGCAACAAGGCAGCTTTTACCGGCCAGAGCCTCACCAACATGCTGAACAATCTCGGGGTCAAGGTGGACCCGGAAGCCACCAATGTGAAAAATATCGCCAGCGTCATGGTGACCGCCACCCTCCCGCCTTTTTTTAAGGTCGGACAAAGTCTCGACGTGACTCTTTCCTCGGTGGGCGATGCCACTTCCCTGCAGGGCGGCACCCTGCTGGTCACCCCGCTTAAAGGACTGGACAATAATGTTTACGCCATGGCCCAGGGTCCCATCAGCACCGGCGCCGACCCGGCAGCCCGCGGCGCTGCCCGACAAGGAAATCACCTGACCGTAGCGCGGATCATCAATGGTGCTTCCGTGGAGCGGGAAGTACCGATGAGTTTTGCCAACAAGGAGAGCATCACCATCAGTCTGTCCTCACCGGATTTCACCACTATCTCGCTGATGAAAACCGCCATCGACACCTATCTGGGCGGCGCCTACGCCACTGCCCGTGACGGTGCTTCCGTGGATGTCGCCGTCCCGGAAAAATACCGGGCGCAGGAGATCGCATTGCTGGCGGCGCTGGAAAATATCGAAATAACCCCGGAAAGGCGGGCCAGGGTGGTCCTGAACGAACGGACCGGCACGGTGGTCATGGGCGACAATGTCACCATCAATCAGTTTGCCCTTTCCCACGGAAACCTGAGCCTCCAGGTCAAGCCTCCGCCAGCGCCAGGCTCTTCCTCAAGCGCACCACAGGCTGACACCGCCGCTGTCGGACAAAAACTGGTAACCCTGCAACCGGGCGTGACTCTGGGCGAAGTAGTCCGGGCACTGAACTCGGTGGGTGTGGCCCCCCGCGAACTCATCGCCATCTTCCAGGCCATCAAGGCCGCAGGCGCATTACAGGCGGAACTGGAAATTATTTAATAACGGACCGGAAAACCATGGATATTATCACCGAAGCAACAGCAGGACTTAAAGGAATCTCCAATTCTGCCGATACGCTCAAAGAGAAGAAACTTCGCGAGGCCTGCGCCGGGTTTGAAGCACTTATGCTCAAGCAGATCCTGACCCTGGCCCGCCAGTCCATCCCCAAAAGCGGCCTGCTTGACGGCGGCTATGGCGAGGAAATGTTTCAATCCATTCAAGATGACCAGATGACCCAGAATATGGCTGGAAGCAACGGCTTTGGTTTTGGCGAAATGCTCTACCGGCAACTCTCGCAAGCCCATGCCCCACAGAGCCCAACGAGCAAGGAGAAATAGGCCATGCAGCCCATAGAAATTACAGAACAGCGCTCCCTGCCCGCACGATTTTATGAAATTCTGGAACAGGAGATCCTTCTTTCCCAGGATATGCTCGCCATTCTTCAGGAAGAACAAAAAGCCTTGGTCAGCATGGATATGCAGGAGCTGCTCCGCTTGAGCGGTAAAAAGGAAAACAGACTGAGCCGAATCCAGGCCCTGGATTCCATGCTTGCCGATCTGACCGGAGAGTTTCAACCGGAAGCAACCGAAAAGACGGCAAGACTTTCCGCCCTCATTCCCCTGCTCAATCCGGAAGAAGGTGCAAAACTCGGCCAGTATCGAAAAAAACTGGCCGGACTACGGGAGGAAATCCTCAACCGCAACCAAGTCAACAAACACTTTGCCGCGGACGTGGGAAAATATCTGAGCGATGCCATTACCCTGATCACCAGTGGGATTGCAGACCGCCCCATGTACGGGCTGACCGGTCTCAACCGCAAGCCTTCGCTGAACCAGCCATCCTTGATCAGCAGGGAGGTCTAGTCCATGGCCGGTGTTTCGCATGTGCTGAGCGTTGCCAAGGAGGCCCTCCTCACCCACCAGCTTTCGATCCAGGTGGCTTCGCACAATATCGCCAACGTTAACACCCCCGGCTACACCCGCCAATCCCTTGAACTGACAACCAATACCGCAACTCCCATCAGCGCGGGCATGCTGGGCGGCGGCGTGAAGGGCACAAGCATCCTGAGAAATTACGATCAATTCATGGTGCAACGGCTCGCCAGCCAGGAATCAACCCTGGGAAGTCTGGAGGCGCAGCAAGAATCCATGCGACTGGTGGAAACTGTATTCAATGAAGCGCCTGGCCTTGCCGTCAACGACCTGATGAGCAAATTCTGGAGCAGCCTGCAGGAATTGTCCAACAATCCGGAAATATCCGCGACCAGACAGGCGGTGGTACAGTCTTCCCAGTTGATCATTGATCAACTGCATACCATGAGCGGGGAGTTGACCCAGGCGAAATTCGATATCGGGATCAGCCTTGACACCGCAATCGGAGACGTCAACTCCATTATCAGTCAAATATCTATCCTCAACACTGAAATTGCCGGAGCGGAATCCGGAGGAAGCAATGCCAACGACCTGCGCGACAACAGGGACACCCTGGTCAGGAATCTTTCCAAGCTGCTTGATGTCACCTTTTTCGAGGACAAGAACGGCGCCTACACCGTTCTTATGGCTGATGGTCACACCCTGGTGGAAAGCAACCAGGCCTGGCAGGTGGACTGGGAAAACAACGAACTCATCTGGGTAAACACAAACGCCAAAGGAGTCGAAACCCGTCGGGCCATTGGAGCAGGGGCTGAACTGGGAGGCAAGATCGGGGGCTGGCTCGAGGTGCGGGGCAACGTGATCGAGGGCGACCCCGACAACTTCCTTGGCCGATTGGACGCCTTTGCCAACGCCCTGATCCGCGAGGTCAATCAGCAGCACACTCAGGGAGTCGGGCTTACCCTGTTCGGCGACACCCTGACCGGTTCCGAGCAGGCAAAGAATGTCGCCCGCCTCACTTCCTCCCCCTCTCTGGATCCTGCCTTTGCCAGCGTGACCATCCCGGCGGGCAGCATCACCATCAACGACCGCTCTGTCGGCGAGATTTTTGGCGGCGCTCCCACTAACGGCCTTGCCATGAGCAAGACATACAATGCCGTAACCGCCATAAACACGGCGGAAACCGGGGTCGAGGCACGGCTTACCACTCTGGTGGCGGGAGGAGCCTCAGTAAATGCTGCAAATATTCTGGCGGGAGACATAGTCAGCTTCACCGTCAACGGCGTTGCCGTCAACTATACGGTTGTCGCCGGCGATGTGGCCAACAATGGTGCCTTTGCCACGAACCTGGCCAATGCGGTCAACACCAGCCTGGCCACCTACAATGGCCTTGCCACCACCAGCAACCCGGTGACCATCCAGGCGGCGGCAGGCTCCGGGGCCAACGGCGGCGTGGCCAATTCCCTGGTCTTTTACAACCAGAACCAGGGCGACGGCTCATCCATCACCGTGGGCAATCTGGACATAAATCCTGCCGGCGGGGGCACGGCCAATCTCACGGACCTGGGCCTCGACAGCATCGCCGACAATACTTACACCGCTGACAACACCCATAACACCGGACAGCTCACCCTGTTCTCCACCAGTTCCTTCACCCTTGAAGCCGGGGCCAATGATTACATCCTGGCCCAGCTCGGCTTTACCGGGGCTGCATTTTCTTTTGACACGCAAACAGGGGATGGCACCATCAAATATGGCCCGGAAATCGGAAACCAGGGCCCGCTGCTCGCCGGGTACGACTATTTTGACGAGCTCGACACTTCGGGCGGTTTCGATATCTGGATATACAACACCGATGGCTCGCTGGCCATGTCCCAGCCTGTCACCGTTTCCCTGGAACGGGCCTACGACCTGAATGGCGTGGTACGGGCCATCAATACCGCCATGACAAACGCCGGCGCCGTTACCGGCACCACCCCCTGGGTTGAGGCCTCAATCACCAATAACACACTGCGTCTCTCCCCTGCCCCCGGACACCAGTTCGGCTTTTCCAATGACACCTCGAATTTTCTGCAGGTTGCCGGGCTCAACACCTTTTTCAGCGGCAGCAGTGCGTCAAGTATCGGCTTAAACAGCGTGATTACCGGCAACCTGAACAATATCGCCGCAGCCACAATTGGCTCACAGGGACAAATATTTCGCGGAGACAACACCAATTCCCTCAAGATCACGGACATTCAGGGCGATGAGTATATTGCCTTTACCGGTTCTTCCCGGAACACCCTGGGCGGATTTTACAACACCCTGGTCGGGCAGGTGGCCAACACCAGCCGCACCATCACTCATACTTACGAATCTACCGCCCTGGTCAATAACCAGTTGAGCGAAATGCGGGATTCAGTCTCCGGCGTTTCCCTGGATGAAGAAATGGCGAATTTGATCAAATACCAGCACGCTTACACCTCCGCCGCCCGCCTCATCACCATGTCGGACGAGATGCTGCAGACCCTGCTTGACGCAGTAGGATAGGAGAAAAACCATGCGGATCACCATGCAGTCCATCCATAAAAACATCCTGACCAACCTCAACACGATCACCACGAGCATGGGCCGGATCAACGCTCAGATTTCCTCGGG
>JAHJTI010000075.1 GCA_018829945.1 Pseudomonadota bacterium
ATCTTTCCTTCTCCGTAAAGCACCACGATCTCCCTGGTTTTATTTTCCAGATGTGAAGCCGCTGTAACGCCCACACCCACCGGGGTGTTGATCTCATGGGCAACTCCGGCCACCAGATCTCCAAGGGCCGCCATCTTCCCGGATTGTACCAACTGGGCTTGGGTTTGCTCCAACTGGCCCAGGGTTTCCCGTAACTCCAGGTTAGCGGCGTCCAGACGGGCGGTACGCTCCATGACCCGCCGTTCCAGGGTATCGGTCAGGGCTAGCAGATCATGTTCGGCCTGCTTGCGCTCGGTGATGTCTTCAAACACGACAACCGTGCCCAAAACAGTGTCACCCTCCACAAGAGGGGTGCCGACAAACTCCACTGGAAAGACAGCGCCGCCCTTCCTGCCGAAATAGCTTTGACCACCATGGGTTTTCCTCCCCTCGACATACGCCGCGCACACCGGGCAGTTCTCCCGCCCATACTCCTCGCCATCCCGACGGACATGATGATAAAAATCATGAAGATGTTTACCAACCAGTTCTGCTTCGTCATACCCAAGAATCTGCAAGCCTGCCAAGTTGACAAAGGTTATGCAGCCCCCGGTGTCCAGACCATAAATCCCTTCACCGGCGGAATTCAGGATCAGCTCATACTCCCGATGCAGCCTGGCAAACTGATCCTCCGCGGCATGCCGCTCCACAACCTCTTTCTGTAGCAAAAGATTGGCATCTTCCAGATCGGCGGTCCGCGCACGGACACGCTCCTCGAGCTGATGGTGAGCGGAAGCCAGTTGCTGTTCCGTTTTCAGACGCAGGCCGATCTCTTTTTCCAGGGGGACAATGGCGATACGCCGCAGGGTGAGCCACAAAACAATACCGGCGATTGCCGTAAGGAGAAACGAGGCGATCCCCAACTGCCAGTGAAGCTTGCGCAGGAGACCATCCACCTCGCCGGAGGAAAATTCCATCTGCAGGCTCAACAACTGCTTGCCCTGGAATTCCACTTTCTCTTCAGCCAGGAAAGCTCTTGTTCCTTCCCGGTCACGACTGAAGGTGATCAGATCCCTGCCATCAGGACCGATGACGGCCAGACGCGCCACCTCGGGGTGTTCCTCTCCCCAACGCAGGACGAACCTGTTTATCCAGTCGTAGTCATACTTGAGGATTGGCTCAAGGAAATTGGCCGCCATCAATTGCAGATCGCGGTGAGCCTGACTTTCCGCGCGGGAAAACAAAAAATTCCGCTGGTGGCGGGCAATGATGATGTCGCCCACCACCATGAAAAAAAACAAGACGGCCATGAACGCCATGACCGCCTTGTTGTATCTGCCTTGCTGCGAGCTTGATTGCATGTAAACGTCTTCCTGCTCGTTTAACAGGAGGAGTAGCCGCAACTCATACACTGGTTGCACCCGCCGCTTCGCCGCAGGCTCAACTTACCGCAAGCCGGGCAGGAAGCATAGGAAGAGGGCTCGACATACGGTTCCGGATCACCGTCCACCTCATCCTCTGCGTTCTTGTCCAGAACCTTAGCCAGGGCCGCAGGAATGGAATAGACTCTACCAAGCGAGGCGCTGATCCAGGCGCCGTCGGAGGAGATATCCTCCAGGGTCCTGGCGATCTTGCCCACCAACCGGTAATCGTGCTGGAGCGCCACGGAAATAACCCGGCCAAGGGCCTCGCTCATTCCGTGCAAGGTTGAACCGGACTTGGTGGTATTGAGGAACACCTCACGCACATGCCCCTGACCACCCTTGTTGGCCGTGATATACAGCGGAGCCGGCCCCCGGAACTTATAGGTGCTGCCGCTACGCACGTCCATATCGCAGAATTCACAGGTCGCATCCAGTTTACCGCCATGATCGCTCAACACGCCTTCCATGGAGGAATCGCGGAACATGGTGATGCCCTTGAGATTGCTTTTCCGGGCATAATGAAGGATATCCTTGATGTCTGCAACCGTGGTGTCGGCGGGCAGGTTAATGGTTTTAGAAACTGCGGTATGATTAAAAGCCTGGCAGGCCTCGAGAATCCGGATCTGCTGATACGGCTCGATCTTGTGTGCGGTCTGTTCGGCAACCCATTCCAACTTCTCATCCTCGTACTGGTAAAACTCCAAGGGCACGAGGATGAACTCCTTCCAGGAATCATCCACATCCTTGACCTTGCGGCGCTGGATCATGGAAAAATAGGGCTCCACGCCGGTACAGGCCACCCGCATCAACTGGGAGATGGAACCGGTGGGGGCCTGGGAGGTGGTCACCGAGTTATACAACCCGCCAAGCTTGCGAAGAATCCCGAAGATACTGCCGGCACGCTTATGCCACAGCGCCTTGTTGGGCATGTCCGACTCAATGAAGGCTGCCGCCTCGCTGTCGATCTTGTCGACATAGGTCATGTTCCATTCCTGGGGAGTGAGCTTTTTTTGCTTGCCTTCCTTCTTAATAAACTCGGCGTAATCAAGGCTGCCCTGCATGGAACCCAGCATCAGAACCAGTTGGGTCGCCTTGGCAAAGAGCGGGGCGTCATGTTCGTCGGCGTAAGAAACGCCAAAATGGTTCATGGCATGATGAAGGCCGGTAAAGCCAATGCCGATGGGCCGGAACTTGAGGGTATTGGCCTTGATTCGTTCAATGGGGGGGAAACCGCCCATATCAAGGATCTCGTTGCCGGCAACTGCCGCGAGCCTGGATGCCTCGAACACGCGGTCGAAAAATTTTTCCTTCTCCTCTTCGAGACACTTTGACAGGTTGACCGTGAGCAGGTTGCAGGCCGTATCTTTGGTGGACAGGTATTCGCCGCAAGGGTTGGAATACACCGGATTATACTTGGCAAGCACCGGGGTATTGGCCATGCTCTTCTGGGTAAACAGCAGGCCGGGATCTCCGGATTTCCAGATATATTCGGCCACCAGATTGGTGAGTTCCTCATCCTTCCAAAATTTCTCATCGGTCACATTGAGGGAGATATTGCAACCGGTGTACCGTCCGGGGTTGTCACCTTTAAAGGTAATGAATTCCTTAACATCCTTGATGTCCCAATCACCCTGAATCATCAAGGCGCCCCGCCGCTTACCGCCCTGACTGATACGCTCGGAAAGATGCGAGAACCCCTTGGCAAAAGAAACCGGCCCGGAGGCAAGCCCCTGCCCGTTGTCGACAATGGTGCCCTTGGGGCGGATATTTGTCACGTCGATGCCGCCGCCGCCTGCATGCTGAAAGATGCTGACCAGATCCCGCTCCATGTCGAAAATCGCATCGGTGGAGTCTTGCACGTCACCCAGGGGATAACAGGAATAATAGCCGGCCCTGCGGGTATAGGGATTTCCGCCGTTCATCAGAAATGGCGTAGCAGTAATGATGGTGCCGTGGATCAGGGCCTTGGAGACTGCAGGGTGTTTGAATTGCTTGCTGATGCGCAACAGCACCTGGCCCATATCTTTTTCCATGGGGGCACCGGTCTTATTGTTGCGAATAGCGTACCTGGCCTGCACAAGATACTCTTCAAAACGCTCCCATTCCTTCAGCGCTTCATCAAAACTGATTGGTAGATCCATCGGACACCCCTTGGGTAAATGCTTGATTCTTACGGAAATAAAACAAGATATGGCACACCTGCCGTAACTGCCACCACAATATGTGGTACAACATACCCAAAGAGGGGCTTGGAAGGAAGTACTTTTTCAGATAAAAAAAAGTAAGGGGAAACCGGCAGGCGTCCCTTAAAAAAAACGGATTGTCTTACTTTCTCTTGCGCTGGGACATGGGCAATTGAACAATAAATATCGACCCCTCACCGGGGCTGCTTTTGGCGGTAATCTTCCCACCGTGCCGGTCAACTATTTTCTCACAGGTTGCCAGGCCTATTCCGGTCCCTTCATATTCATGCCGCGCATGCAAGCGGACAAAGGGTTGAAAAATCCGTTCCGCGTGCTTTTCCTCAAAGCCGATGCCATTGTCCTGCACCGTGATTTCATATATTTTCCCTGGTAATTTGCGTCCCTTCACTTCAATCACGGGAGGCACACTTTTCTGTCTGTACTTCAAGGCGTTGGCAATGAGATTCTGAAAAAGTTGCCTAAATTGTGTTCTATCTCCATCAATAGCAACAAGGGAACCAACTCCGACTTTGCCATGGGCCTGACTGATCCTCTCTTCAAAATCAGCCATCACCTCCCGCAGCAGAACATCCAGCTCAACCACGCCAAAAGGCCGATCGCAGCTACGCACCTTGGAAAGCTGCAAAATATCATCCACCAATTCCCTCAACTGCCGGGCAGCCTTGAGAATCCGAGCGATATACTCACCTGCCTTCCCGTCAAATTTTTCAGGCCATCTCGCCAGCAAACGCTCTGTAAAAGCAACGATCAGCAGGAGCGGTTCCTTCATGTCATGGGATGCCACATGGGCGAACTGCTCCAACTCGGCATTGGAACGCCTGAGGCTTGCTGCAAGCCGCTCCAGTTCCTGCTGTGCCTGCTGACGCTCGGCCACCTCCAGAAGCAGGTGTGAATTGACACACTGAATTTCCTGCGCCCGCTCATCGACCATATCCTCAAGCCAGTCGCGATATTCCTGCAACTCTTTTTCCATCTTCTGAAGCTTGGTGATATCGGCAAAAACCCCATTGGCATAATCCCCGATTGCCCTGGCCCGGTCATGAACCCATAACCATTTTCCGCTTTTATGCCGCAGACGATACCGGAGGGAAAATTCTCGGCCCTTGCTGAAAATCAGATCGTAACGCTTGCGGACCTCTCCAACATCCTCGGGATGAATGCCATCGAATCTGCTCTGACCGATGAGATCACTCGCCTCATACCCACATATCCTTCTGATGTTTGGGCTCACATACACCAGATTTCCCTCTGCATCCGCCTGCCAGGTCACATCCGGGACATTTTCCACCAGACTGCGAAACTGCTCTTCACTTTCACTTAAGGCTTGGGCTATTCGCCTTTGTTCGGTGACATCCTGCAAAATAAGAATACCGCCGGGAACGCCGCGCACCTGTCCAAGAGAAGCACCGCTTATCAAGACCGACCGGACCTCTCCGGCAATGGTGAGGGAAAACTCGACATTGGCAAAAGAGCCATGTTCAGTCAGATTTTTTGCCGGCAAACATGCATTGCAGGCATGGGGCCCCAGCAACAGGACACATGGCTTGCCAAGCAGCAATTCGCCCCGCACCTTGAAAAAATCAGCAAATGCCGTGTTCACATCAAGCAAACATCCCTGCTTGTCGACAATACAGGCAGGCTCAGCCATGCGATGGAAGATGGCGGCATAGCGCCTTTTTTCATTGAGAATAAAATGTTTCGCCTCGCGAAGCCTGCGCTGGGCAGCGCTGGCTTCCTCCTTGAACCACTGGCTTGCAGCAGCAGTTTCCATCTGATCGAAAAATGAGGCGCAACAAAGCTGTTGCGAAGCAGATTGGGCCGGATCGCTGAACACGGCGTGGCGGAGACATTTCAAAAGAGAGAAAAAAACTTCAAACGGTAACGCATCCTGCCGAAAAAGCTGAACAGCTTCACGGCCAAGCGCGGCGGGGATATCTGTAGAAATTGGACAAACGACGGCAGGGCTGTCCGCTTCGGGATCTTCTCGGGCACCCTGGGTTTTCAGTAAATCAGCAAGACCGTCTGCCACACGGGAGACAAAAAGTTCCCAGGCTTCTTCTTGCAAGGCAAGGTGCTGGGCGTATTCGGTGTGTCCGACCGCACAGGTAAAGGCGGCAGTCAATCCCTTTCCATGGGAGCGCAACAATCCGAATTTCTTGCCCAACGAGCCTTTAGCCATATTCTTTGCGTTGACGTTCCTTGAGTATAATCTTGATGGGGATGAAATCGAGCTTGAGCCCTGCCCGAAACTGATTCAGCAGATAACGAAGGTAGGAAAAATGCACCCCCTTCGGGTAGTTGGTAAAGATAATAAAGGTGGGCGGCTTCGTAGTAATCTGCGTCGTATAGTAGAACTTGAGACGACGCCCCTTGTGCATAGTCGGATTATGGCTCTCCAGCGCATCCTGCAATATCCTGTTAAGCTTGCCGGTTGAAAAGGAGCCGCAATACTGCTTGTAAATCTTTGCAACCATGGGCAGCAACTGTTTCACCCCCGCACCGGTCAGGGCAGAGATCTTAAGCACCGGAGCGTATTCGACAAAACTCGTTGCCCGGGCAATCTCCTCCATCAACTGTTTTTGCCGCTTGGCATCCCCATGGAGCAGATCCCATTTGTTCACCAGAATCAGACAGGCCCTGCCCCGTTCAAAGGCATAGCCCAGCACCTTGGTATCCTGCTCGGTGATCCCCTCTCCTGCATCGATAAGGATCAACACTATGTCGCAGCGCTCCAGAGCTCCAAGGGCCTGAAGTACGCTGAATTTTTCCAGTTTTTCCTGCACCTTGCCCTTGCGCCTGATGCCCGCCGTGTCGATGAGCAGATACGGCTGCTTGCCCACCGTGATCAGGGTGTCCACCGAATCCCTGGTGGTGCCGGGCACATCCGAGACCACCATGCGCTCTTCGCCCACCAACCTGTTGATCAGGGATGACTTGCCCACATTGGGTCGTCCAAGGCAGGCCAAGCTTATAGTCTCCGACGGGATATCTTCGGATTCAGGAAAAACAGGCAGGGTTTCAAGCAGGGCTTCAAAAAAAGGTTTGACCCCATACCCGTGCGCTGCGGAAACAGGCCAGAGCTTGTCCACTCCCAGTTCGTAGAATTGAGGAAGAAGCCGGTGTTCTAACTCCGGGCTGTCCACCTTGTTGACCAGAAAATGGACAGGCTTTTCGGTTCGACGCAGATAATCGGCCACTTCATAATCTTCCGGCAGCACTCCCTCCTTGCCGTCCAGCAAGAAAAGAATCACGTCCGCTTCACGCATTGCCTGCATGGTTTGCTCACGGATCAACCCCGCCATCATTTCCCGACCGTCGCCCTCAATGCCTCCGGTGTCGACCAGGATAAAAGTCCGCTCCTCAATGGTCACCTGCTCGTAATGACGGTCGCGGGTTACCCCTGGGGTGGGATCAACGATGGCCTTGCGGCTCTTGGCAAATCTATTGAAAAGACTTGATTTACCGACGTTGGGTCGGCCAACCAAGGCAACTATGGGATAACGTGTCTGCATGAGAGTTATGAAGTTCCGTGTTGATTTAAAGAGCGGTTACGAAATGGCTACGCCGTCTATAACAGTTGCAGCAACAGCCGCAAACGGCACAGCTAAGTGTGAATATCGACGTCCAAACGATCTCTCACCTGGCCCGCCACAACATACAAAGCAGGAAAATCCCTCCCCTGCGGTGCGGCCAAGTGTTCGTACAGGCTTCGGGCAGCAGGTTTGAGGAACTGCCGGAAAAAATGTTTCCCGCGATTTTTCGAGAGAAACGCAAAAGCACCCAGAATCTGCAGGTTACGCTGCAGTGCCATATAGTAATATCCCTCAATGAATCGTCCCCGGTCAAGGGGAATGTGAGAGGCGAGCGCATCCAGGTAACAACCAAGGAGGGTTTGCTGCCGGTCCTGAGACAAACCGACATAGGGATCGATGAGCAGGGAGGCGGGATCATACCCCAACGGCCCCATTCTGGCACCCTGAAAATCAATAATCCTTACTTTCCCCTCGTGCACCATGAGGTTGCGCGACTGAAAATCACGGTGCAGGATAAAATCCGCCGGTTCCTGCGTGGCCCGGTCCGCCAGAAAGACAAACTCCCGACCAAGCCCCTGGGGCAAATCGTCCATCCCCAGAAAATCCTCACACAGAGCCTTCTGAAAATACCCCGACTCCCTGGTCAGCATAAGCGTGCGGTCATAACGGGGAGTGTCCCAGCACCAATCCGGCTGAAAACCCTGGCGCGTCTCGGTTTGCAAATGCGCCAGAGCTGCCAGAGCCTGCCGGTAATATGCTTCTATCTCCGGTGCCTGTGCGCCATTCTGAAGGACAAGATCATGCAGTTTGGTATCTCCCAGGTCCTCACACAGGATAAGCCCTGAGTCGTCATCAAATCCGTAGATCTTGGGAACCGCAGCTCCATGGGTAAAAAGATGTCGCCCGATGGCGAAGGCAGCCCGCGCTTCAGCCATGCCCTGGGGTTGGGTCTCGCTTGGCAAAACCGCGAGCAGGGAGAGATTGCCGACGGCAAGCCGGTAAAATTGCCGGTCTGAGCCGTCACCGGCCATCCTGTCCGCCATCTGAACTTCCGAAGAGAACCCCTGAGCGGTCAGCAGCGCACGCAGCGCCAACCTGTGTTGATCCGTAAGCAATTTAATCCCCCGCAACAATACTGTCGGTCAGGATGCTGCCGGGGGCAACTCTGGCCCCATCCCAGACCACGACCCGCGTGAGGCTGGCCCCCTTGCCGATGGTCGCCCCGTGCCCAATGGCAACCCAGTCTAGCTGCGTAACCCCGGCTTCAAGCACCACATCTTTTCCGTGACAAAAAGGACTCCCGCCGCAAACGGATAAAAACTCGGGCATTCTCCCATGCAGCAGAATATCCTCGTGAAGTTTCAAGTAATCAGCCGGAGTCCCCATATCTGTCCAAAAATGATCAGAAACCTGCAAGGCCTGAATTGTCCCGCCTTTTTTTAGCAAATCAGCATAGCAGTCAATGATGTTATAAAAAACAGAGTTGGGAATCAGCTCAAGAACAGCCGGGTTGATCACCTGCACCCCGGTAAAGGCCATAAGGCGTTCCCCGGCCCCGGCCGGGCCGCTAAAGCCGACGATCATGCCCTGGCCATTCACCCGGACATTGTTGAACCGAGAACAGTCATGCAGCACCATGGTCACATCGGCGCCTGAGGCGCAATGGGTGCGATAGACTTCAGCAAGATCAAGATCGTGGACAATGTCGCCATTAACCGCAAGAAATGGCTTCTCGCCAAAATGACTGTGCGCAAGACGAAGACCGCCTCCGGTCCCCAACTCCATATCTTCCATCTGGACATGCACATCCTGTTGCTCAGAGAGCATAGCGCCGATCTGTTCCCTGAGATGATGGGCATTGACTACAATCCCCTCAGCCCCGCTCTTGCGGAGTTGGGTCAGAGTATGAGTCAGAAGCGGGGTGTCAAGCACAGGAAACAGCGGTTTGGGGCGTTTCAGGGTATAGGGGAGCAGGCGTGTCCCAAAGCCTGCGGCCAGAACCATGGCTTTCATGAGATGTATCATCCTGAGGGCAAAGTATCGGTAACGAAAAAAACCTACAGTAAGTAACTAACAGTACCACAGATGCGCGGAAGAGGTCTGCAAAGTGTGCTGTTTCACATGCGCAGCCCATGACAACGCAGATGTGACACTGTTGAACAGTTACGACAACGACAGTGTTCCGTCCGGCAATTCCTCCACCCCAACCACGACAATCCCGGCCCGATTCGCCGCCTCGATCACGGCCTCCCTGTCAAAGAGCAGGGATTGGCCGGTTTCAACAGCCAGAACAGCACCCTTGACCGCGGCCATGGTCTGGATGGTTTTTTCGCCGATGGCCGGCAGGTCGAAACGAAAATCCTGCTTCGGCTTTTTCACCTTGACGACCACCACCTTCTCTTTTCCCAAGGAACCGCCGCGGGTGATGGCGGCATCCGTTCCTTCAATGGCTTCCACCGCAAGAACGGTACGATCCCTGACCACAACGCACTGGCCGATATCAAGAGCGCCGATGGACCTGGCAGTCTGCCAGCCAAAGCGAATATCCTCCAACTGTTCGGCGGAGGGTTTTTTCTTGGTAAGAACCCCCTTGGGAAAAAGAAGGTCCTTGAGATACAGGGTGGATTCCAGAACACGGATGCCTTCTTTTTCCAAAGCATCCGCCACTGCCCGCAAAATCGCGTCATCCTGCCGGACGTCTATCTTGTTCCACAGGGTCAACCCCTTGAGGTCCGGCAAGACATCCTTAAAGATTCTTGTTTTGGTGATGGCTCCCAAAAAAACGGCTTCGCTGACGTCATGCTCCCGGAAAAAACTTATTATTTTGCCGAGCTGCCCTAGTTTTACCCAGCAGAACCGGTCGGCAATAGTTTCGAGCTCAGGCCAGGACTCCCCCTGGTGTGCAACGATCACCACCTCTCGCCCTGCTTTTTGGGCGGCCTCGGCAAAGAGTTTCGGAAACTGGCCGCCGCCTGCAATAATCCCGATGCTATTCTTCGTCATCACCGGCCATGCGCACAACACTGCGTTTCGAGGTGTTAAAGAAATTCACCATATTGGTGACCGGTTCACAATCGGGAAACTCATCCAGTGCCTTGACAAGCGCTTCCTGCAACAGTAATTCCGGGCTGCGGAAAATAATTTTGTACGCCTGCCCCAGTTTTTTGATGTCAGCCGCGGCAAAGCCGGAGCGTCGCAGGCCAATGCGGTTGATACCGGTTACCCGCATCTGGTTGCGAACGCCAGCCATGATCACATAGGGCGGCACATCCTTACTGAGCCCCGACATGCCGCCGATATAAGCATATTCACCGATTCGGACGAACTGGTGCACGGCGGTAAGCCCGCCGATGATCACCCGGTCACCAACTTCAACATGGCCGCCCAAGGTCGCGGCGTTGGCCATGATGACATGATCCCCGATCACACAGTCATGGGCGATGTGGGTGTAGGCCATCAAGAGATTTCCGCTGCCAACTGTTGTAACGCCATGACCGCCCGGGGTTCCGCGGTGGATTGAAACGAACTCCCTGATCTGATTATCATCGCCGATAACCAGCCGAGTGGGCTCATTGTTGTATTTCAGATCCTGGGGCGGCCCGCCTATATTGGTGAAGGAACCGATGGTATTGCGGGCGCCGATGGTGGTCAACCCTGTGACCACGGCATGGGGACAAACCACACAATCAGGGCCGATTACCACGCCATTTTCAATAACGGCATACGGACCAACCGTGGTTGAGGGATCAACCTTCGCCTCCGGATCTATAACTGCAGTAGAATGTATGTTCATTGCACCTTCGCTTGGGTTTAATTGTATGGAGCTAAAAAAGAGAGGCAGCTTCGCGCAAACAACCTAGGCAAAGGTGGCCATGAGTTCGGCTTCAGCCACGAGCTTGCCATCGACATAGGCCTTGCCTTCCATCTTCCAGAATCTGGTCTTGCGCTTACTCACCGAAAGATCGTAGTGAAGCTGGTCTCCGGGAACAACCTTTTGCCGAAACTTGACGCCATCCAGACCTGCAAAATAGACGAGTTTGCTGGCAACTGCTTCAGGATCAGTAATATAGGCTAGGATCGCACCGACCTGCGCCATGCCTTCAAGGATCAATACCCCAGGCATGACCGGCTGCGAGGGAAAATGGCCCTGAAAAAAGTTTTCATTCATGGTTACGTTTTTGTAGCCCCGGATGGACTCACCGAGCTGTATCTCAACAATACGATCCACCATGAGAAAGGGATACCGGTGCGGTAAAATTTTTAAAATTTCCAGGATATCAAGCTGTTGCAGATCAGAATTCATGCCACGTCTCCTTACTTGTCACTGAGCCATAACTACTGTCAAACCATTTTCACGTTCAGGTAACCAGACCTATCATTCACTCATTGTTTCCGGGGGCAGCAGCTCCGTCCGGTGTAATTGCCCGGGACAACTCGGCAACTTTTCGACGCAGTTCTCGAAGCTCCCGGACCATTTCCGGCAGCTTCGCATAACCAGCACTGGAGCGCAGCCAGGTTTTGTGCGGGATCGCCGGGATGCCGGCCACTATGGAACCAGGCTCCAGATTGCTATGTACCCCTGACTTGGCCGCAATCATTGCCCGATCTCCGAGATGGATATGCCCACCGAGTCCGACCTGGCCGCCGATGACCACATTATTTCCCGTGGTAACACTGCCTGCCATCCCCACCTGGGCAACGATCAACGCGTCCTCCCCGATAACCACATTATGGCCAAGCTGCACGAGGTTATCAATCTTGGTTCCCCGCTTGATCCAGGTCGTGCCGAAGGTAGCCCGATCAATACAGGTATTGGCACCGATCTCCACATCGTCGTCAATCCGGACCATGCCCACCTGCGGCCGCTTGAAATGTCGGCCGCTTCCGTCTGTGGCATAGCCAAACCCGTCACTGCCGATCACAGCACCGCTGTGAATAATAACCCGATTGCCTATATGACAACTGTGCCCAATCGTTACATTACCGTACAGCACCACATCGTCGCCGATAACGGCATCATCGTATACCACCACCCCGGGATGAAGCTTTACCCGCTGCCCGAGTCGAACCCGATTGCCGACATACACCAATGGGCTGATGGAAACCTCGGCAGGGATATGGCAATTTTCACCGACAACCGCGCGGGCATCAATGCCGGTGGCAACAAACGGTTCTTCAACAAACAAAGTATGAATTAGAGCCACAGCCAGATATGGATTTTTTACCCGAATCGCCGCCCCGTTTATCTCAGTAACCGAGGCGGGAACAATAATCGCCGAGGCCTTGCATTCACCAAGTCGAGCCCCGCGTTTCAAGTCGGCAACAAAGGTGATATCGCCATTCCCGGCATTGTCAAAATCAGCAACACCACCGATAAGAACCTCTGGGTCGCCAATCAGCTCACCCTGAACCAGGGCAGCCAGTTCCGCAAGACGTTTTTTTTCACGTGCCATATCTTCTCCCCCTCTCGTCCTGCCGGACACCTTGCAAGATCCCTGGGACAAAAAAAGTAAAAAAAAACGGGCTGCCTCCTTGCTGCCAAGGGAAACACAGCCCGTCTTGATAAGCCGTTGTCAGAAAAAAACCTAACGACGATGATTATTTCGCAACGGCTCCTAGCGTGTCAGCGTCGGAAATGCAAAGGCAACAACACAAGGCCGTTATTCGCCGTTAATCCTGGAACGAAGGAGGCCGGACGGTTTGAAAGTCACAACCTTCCTTGCATCAAGGATCAGTTCATCGCCTGTCTGAGGATTTCTCCCCCGCCGGGCATTTTTCTTTTTCACATTGAACTTGCCAAAACCACTTATCAAAAGATCCTCACCGGTATTCAGACATTTTTTGGCAATGCGCAAAAAAGCCTCAACAGCCTCGGCCGCCTGGGCCTTGGTGAAGTTGTGATTTTGGTACACCTTTTGGACAAGATCTGCTTTTGTCAGGGTCATGAGGCACCCTCCTTTATTGAATCATAACATGTTCAACTAACTGATAATTGTCAAGAAATATATTTCAAGGCGGTCTTCCCGGCATATCTGCCAGCAGCCCCAAGTTCGTCTTCGATGCGCAGCAATTGGTTGTACTTGGCAACCCGATCCGTCCGGGAAGGTGCGCCGGTTTTGATCTGGCCGGTATTCAGGGCCACGCTGAGATCGGCAATGGTCGTATCTTCCGTTTCGCCGGAGCGATGGGAAATAATCGAGGTATATCCGGCACGGTGGGCCATTTCCACGGCATCGATGGTTTCCGTCACCGTGCCGATCTGATTGAGCTTGATCAGGATGGAGTTGGCCACATCTTCCTTGATGCCCTTGGCAAGAATTTTGGTGTTGGTGACAAAGATGTCGTCTCCGACCAACTGCACCTTGCCCGCCAGTTTTTTGGTAAGCTTTTTCCAGCCGGCCCAATCGGCCTCAGCCAGACCGTCTTCGATAGAAACCAGCGGATATTTTTTCACCCAGCCTTCATAAAAAGCAATCAGTTCGTCAACCGATTTATTGGCTTTCTTTTCCGCAGCAAGCACATAACATTTCTTCTTCGGGTCATACAGTTCGCTTGCCGCCACATCAAGGGCGATGCACATATCCTTGCCCGGCTTGTAACCGGCCTTGACAATCGCCTCCAGCAAAAACTCCATGGCCTCTTCGTTGGAGCGAAGATTGGGGGCAAATCCGCCCTCATCGCCGACAGCGGTCTGGAGTCCGGCTTTTTTCAGCACGGCTTTGAGGCTGTGAAAGGTTTCAACCCCCATGCGCAGCCCCTCGGCAAATGAATCGGCACCCACAGGCATGACCATGAATTCCTGGATATCCACATTGTTGTCGGCATGGGCGCCGCCGTTTAAAACATTCATCATCGGCACAGGCAAAACCTTACCGTTTACCCCGCCCAGATAAGAGTAGAGCGGTAATCCGACTTCCTCGGCTGAGGCCTTGGCCACTGCCATCGAAACCCCGAGAATGGCATTGGCGCCAAGATTCTTCTTGTATTCGGTGCCATCCAGCAGCAGCATAGCCTGGTCGACAATCACCTGTTGGGTGGAATCAAGTCCGATGATGCCCGGGCCGATCTTTTCGTTCACATTGGCCACTGCCGTAAGCACTCCTTTGCCGAGATACCTTTTCTTCTTGGTGTCTCGAAGCTCCAAGGCTTCACGAGTACCGGTGGAAGCACCGGATGGCACCAGGGCCCGACCGACCACCCCGGAATCGAGGAACACTTCAACTTCAACGGTGGGGTTGCCCCGTGAATCCAGAACCTCTCGCCCCAAAACACCAATAATTTCTCCCATCTTTTCCTCCGAATCAGATTAAAAAAACAAAACAGGGTATTCCCTGAAAATCAACCACCAACGGCCCCGGCCATACTAAAGATAGGCAGGTACATGGCAATGACCAACCCCCCGATCATGCCGCCCAAAAAAACCATCATCAACGGTTCAATCGACGCGGTCAAATTATCAACGGCCTGATCAACCTCTTCATCATAAAAATCAGCGATCTTGGTCAGCATGACATCAAGGGCACCGGTGGCCTCACCAACATTGATCATCTGCACCACCATGCCGGGAAACACCCCTGTCTCCTCCAAGGGCTCTGCAATAGCCCGCCCTTCGCTGATGCTGTCCGTCACGCGATAAACCGCCATCTCAATAACCTTATTTCCAGCGGTTCTTGCTACAACATTGAGAGATTCCAGAATCGGCACGCCGCTTTGCAGCATAGTGCCGAGAGTCCGGGTAAATTTGGCAACCGCCACACGGCGCAACAACGTGCCGATAATAGGAAAATTCAGCAACATTCTATCGATCGCAATACGTCCCTTTTCCGTCTTGTAGATCTTTTTCACCACAAAAACTGCGGCAAAAATCGCTCCGATGATCAGATGAAAATTTCCCTGAGCAAACGCGCTCATATCGACAACAAACTGGGTCGGTCCAGGAAGGGCACCGCCAAAATCCTTAAACATCTTCTCAAACACCGGCACCACGAAGACAAGCATCACTGCCATGACCACAAAAGAGATGCAGATACAGATAATGGGATAGGTCATGGCGCCCTTCACCTTCTTCTTGAGCGCCATATTTTTTTCCATGAAGGTCGCCAGCCGGTTCAGGATGGTATCCAGAATACCGCCAACCTCGCCGGCCTCCACCATGTTGCAATACAGGGTATCAAAGCAGGTGGGATGTTTTTTCATAGCATCGGCAAAGGTGGTACCGGTTTCAACATCTGCCCTGATCGCACGCAACACCTTCTTGAAGGTCGGATTCTCCATCTGCTCCCCAAGGATCTCCAGGCTCTGGACCAGCGGCAAGCCTGCATCGATCATGGTGGACAACTGCCGGGTAAAGATAACAACATCCTTGCCGGTTACTTTCGGCTTTAAAAATTCAACATTTTCAAACATATCCTTGGGTGCTTCTTTCAGCACGGACACCGTTATCCGCATTTTTTTCAGATGCGCTTGTGCCATGGCTTCGCTGGGCATCTCGATCTTGCCCTTACGTTTCTCCCCATAGGAGTTGACACCCTTCCAGATATAAAACGGCATTGCCCTTATCCTCTCTTGCTGAAATTAAACCGACATTTCTATCTTATATCTTAAGATTTTCTCAAAAACAATAGATAGATAGCGTTTATTTCTGCCGGGAAATTAATCAACACCCCTATTTTGCTAACACAAGAGTGCTTCTCACGGTCGCACATTCTTCTTCTTTTTTTATTGACACCGCAAGCGGGATAATTTAAATAAGCAGATTCTTTATTGAGTTGTTTTGCCGTGATGCAGCGGCTTCCTGACTACCAGAAACAAACAGCACCCGAGCAGGGAATTAACCTGAATTCCAGCATGGGTAACATACGGAGGATGACAATGGCAAAAGCGGCCCCCAAGGATATGACCAGCAAATACACCACCGGCAAATTCCAACCGATCATTGACAAATGTGAAGGTTGTGAGCGCATGGTCGAAGTGGATACCGCCAAGTATTGCGCCACCTACACCATGCCCGAAGCCAAATGGCGCCTGGGACTCTGCAACTTTGCAACCCATGCAAAACGCGAGATCAGTGTGTCCACCATCAAGGTTAACCCCTTGAAGGCCTCGAAACGCGCAGCCACAAAAGGCAAGAAAAAATAATCGACCCCATATGGTTGACAAAAAAGGCCCTTCCGGATCCGGAAGGGCCTTTTTTTTTGGTTAAACCTGCTGAAGCCGGAAAAACATTACGCCCACAATATTTATAATATCGCCTTGGGATACAGAGCACTCAATAACTTCTCGTCTTCCTTGATTTCCTTGAATCTCTC
>JAHJTI010000076.1 GCA_018829945.1 Pseudomonadota bacterium
ATCATCGCCAGAACCTTCGGTTTCAGCTTCATGGAGTTCCTGAAAGAAAAGGGAATGCCTCTACGGCATAAAAAGCGGCAACGGAATAATCAATGGAAACGGCTATTCCGTAACAACTTCCTGTTTTCCAGTCCATTATGGGAAGGGTTGCGCCAAAAAGCAAGCACAGGAACGCGGAAGAAGGAAAAGATTGGGAAAAAGATTTCCGAAATATGGGAAAATCGCGGGAAAACCCCTTCGACAGGGCTCAGGGTGAACGGACAGCGTAGTACCGTAGATATTTTACAAAAATCGCATCAGGGCTTGGGAAGATGCTTGACGGTGAGTCGCATCAATGTCTGGGTTGAAAAATCCTGTATCTCCACAGGCAGATTCTTGAGCGGCACCTCGGCCCTGGCCGCTTCCCTGTGTCCGCCGGCAGAGCCGATCTCATGAAACATCTTCTCCGCCAACCGTCCGGCATTTTTCTTGTAGCCGTCACAGCGGAAGATAACCACCAGTTTGTCATTATGCATGCCGGAAACAAAAACCCAGGCGACATCGTGAACTTGACTCAGAAAATCTGCTATGAGCACCAGTATATCCGGACTGGGAACCCTGCCCAGATGCGAATAGAGCCGTTGCTTGCTTACCTTCATCTCGTTTAAGGCGGTCTTGAAATAATTCAACTCGGAACGCCGGAAGGAGGATTGCTCTATCTTGCGGACCAGATTCGGGTTGGCGATATTAAAAAGGTAACGGAAGGAAATGGCATCCGACAGGGTGACCTTTTTTTCGAAATTCCGGGTGTCCACCTTGATCGCATAAAAAAGAGCCGTGGCCAGGGCAACCGAAGGTTTCAGGTTGGCCGCGCGCAGGTACTCGACGAGCATGGAGGCGGTGGCGCCGAAATCCTTGCGGATATCCACAAATGGAGCCACCCAGCCTTTGGTGGCAGGATGATGGTCAATGATCACATCAAAGGTGATATTCTCAAAACAGGGCAGATGGCTGGGCTGAGAATCCAGCATCACCTTCTTGGTGTAATCCCCGATTTTTATGGTATGCAGACGCTCCATGGGGATCTTCAGCAGGTCAATCATGACCACGTTATTGAGCCGCCGGATTTCGTTAGGATAGGCAATGGTGACGTTTTTCACCCGGTAGCGAAGCAGACGCTTTATCGCTAAAGCACTGGCAATGGCGTCAGGATCGGCGTTAATAACCACCAGAACCTCGTCTTCCTTGCAAAAAAGACCATACAACTCAATCAGGCGTTCCCTGGCGGTCTTCTTTTTGTTGGATATCCGTTTTTTTGGAGCATCCAAACTTCCGTTTTCAATCACACCATTATCCCCGCCATTCATGAAAACCAGCCCGAAAACCGATTTCCTTGATCTCTGCTTCCCCAGACAACCGATGCCCTATACCACATACCGACAAAAATTTCAAAGTTTTGCCCTCCGGGGTCCTATTCCCCGTCAAAGAAGGGAACCGAAGGAAACAGCGCATGGTCGGTATGGGGAATAAAGCGGGAGCCGGAAAAACGAAGCATGAACTCATGGTTGACGTTCAACTCGATGTAGGTGATTTTTTTGACCAGTTCCAGACACCGTTCCCGTGCCGGACGTTCAAGCAGTATCCGCTCGGCCCCGGCCAGGGAGCTGTTGCCCACGGGCTCATAGATCGCAAGGGGCAGATCGGGCAACATCCCCAGAACAACGGCCTGCCGGGGTGAGATATGCCGGCCGAATGCCCCGGCCACATAAATGCGATGCAATTCGGCAAAGGCGACGCCCACCTGGTTCGTCAATGTGGTGAGGATGGCATACATGGCCGCCTTGGAGCGCATAAGCGCATCAAGATCCACCTGACCTAACACCACCGGCTGACCATCCGCCGAATCCTCGCTGCTCACCACCACAAACTGCCACCCATCGTTTCCCTGAACCAGTCGATCTCCTGCCGCCTGGGGCCGAAACTTGCCACGGATATCGATCTGCCGGGTCAGATACAACTCGGCCACCAGATCAATGAGACCTGAGCCGCAGAGCCCTTTGGGTTTGGTATTGCCAATGGTTTCGTACTGGATTTCCCCGGTGTCCGGATCAATCCGAACATGCTCGATGGCGCCGGGGCCTGCCCGCATCCCCATCCGGGCCACTCCGCCTTCCAAAGCCGGGCCTGCCGCCCCGGCACAGGCAATAAGCCATTCCCGGTTGCCGACAATCACTTCCGCGTTGGTGCCTACATCGATGAGCATGCAGGTTTCCTGCTGCCGATCTATGCCGCTGGCCAATACGCCGGAGATGAGATCCCCGCCGAAATAGCTGCCCACACTGGGCAGAATCCAGACCACCGCAGCCGGGTGAATGGCCAGTTTGAGCTCTCCGGCCAGACAGGGGTCCGGGGCGTTGACCATGGGGATGTAGGGCTCGCGACAGAGGTGGTAAGGATTGATATTGAGGAAAAAATGCACCATACTGGTATTGCCCGACACAGACAGCGCACGGATCTCAGCCACTGCCAGGCCGGAAATCCCGGCAAGCTTCGCAGCCAGCTCATTGACCGAGACGATGATCGCCCGGTGCAGCTCGACCAAGCCTTCCGGCCTGGCGGCATGATGGATTCGGGTGAGGATATCGGCCCCAAAACCGATCTGGCCGTTTTCCAGGTCGGCCCGGGCCAGGACTTTGCCTGTGCTCAGATCGAGCAGGGTCGCTTCGAGATGGGTGGTTCCCAGGTCCAAAGCCATACCGGCAAGAACCGGCGGCAACTGGGGGAGAAAGTCGACGAGAACCGGGCTGCCCATCATATCATTGATAATGGCGGTTCCACTGAAACCCGCGGCACGAAACCGTTCCGCCACCTTGCTCAGCCGCGGATACGGAACCATCGGCAGCATCCCGGCCAGATGCGGGGCAAGCATTTTTTTCAACCGGTCGAGATCACCGGTGTTATCGCCAAGACTGGGAGGGGGCGCAACAACCGCAACAACGCGCACCAGAGGGTTCAGCATAATCGGACAACTCCGTGAGGATTTTCGTGGGCAACTGCATCCTGCCGGATATACTATGCGGCAAGCTGCAAAAAGTCCCCAAAAAAAGTACTTGCTCCACCCCGGCATCACCCAGATCAAGGCAAACGTTCACCACCACCGGGCTTGACGTCCGACATAGGCAATGGTAAAGAGCCAGATTAGGGTCTCGAAAATTACTAATAGCCTCAGACCTATAACTGTTCAGCAGCGCCGTTTCACTGCTGCCGCATATGCGCGACAGAGGCCTGAGAGCTATACATCGGCTTCATTCAGGCCGGATAACAGCTAAGCGAGCGCAGCGAGACTGCGAAGCAGATGCGCTGCTGCAGGACAGTTATAACATGCCCTTATTGCTCTACACTTATATTGCCACCGAGATTCTGGCCCCGTTTTTCGCGAGCTTTCTCATTATAAACGCTATCCTCTTTCTGGGCAGGCTTGTTCCCCTTCTCAACGTGATCTTCGATTTCGGGGTGGGCAGCGGAGATTTCCTCCGCCTCTGCGCCTACATGCTGCCCAAATTGATGATGTTTTCCATCCCCATGGCCAGCATGACCGCAGTCATTGTCGCGGTAACCAGGATGGTGAACGACAACGAGATCATGGCCCTGAAGGCCACCGGCATCGGCCTGGTCCGCCTGTTGCCGCCGCTGATCGTCATCGCCCTTTCCACCTCCATGCTCACCTATTTTTCCGCAGTCACCCTGATTCCCCAGGGTACGCTTGCCATGAAAACGCTTTTTTTACAGATGGCCAAGGAAAAAATCGATAAGGGCGTCCAGTCCGGCCAATTCAGCGAAGGCCTTTCCAATGTAGTGCTCTATATCGATGCGGTGGACCAGCAGACCCGCCAATGGCAAGGCGTATACGTCTCCGACATGCGGCACGGCGACACGCCCCTCACCATTGTCGCAAAAACCGGCAGCCTCACCGCCCATCCGGAGAACATGCTGATCACCCTCACCCTGGCCGACGGCACCCTGCACCGCGCCAGCGAAAACATCACCCAGACCATCCGCTTTGACAGCTACCGGATCAACCTGCCCA
>JAHJTI010000077.1 GCA_018829945.1 Pseudomonadota bacterium
CATCCCATCCGGGAAATAGCTCTTCCGTTTCAGCCATCCGGGCCAGGATTGTTCCGCGCCGTGCCGGACAAAAACCGGAAGATTGACCAGCAGCGAGGTGATCTCCTCGCGGGATGCCCGCTTGACATTGAGGTGTTCAAGCTGTGAATCAATCTGGGCCCGGAGGGTGCGGGAAAAGTTGAAAGTCTCGCGGCCTTCGGTGGGCGTATTTACAAGATTGAAGCGCGCTTGGGCCCAAGGCAGCATGAGGACCGCAAGCAGGAGATGTTCCGGCAAAGGGGTGCCTTCGCCATGCAACCGGTCAATCACCTGGCAGAGGGAAAACAGGAGGGTGGTTTCCGGTGAAAGCTTTTCCGGTTCCCGGCTGATGATCCCTTCATAACACGGCAGCAGAAGAAAGAAGAGTCCGCTGGCCACGGCAAGGCGGCACCAGGGGGCGCAGGCGGTGCCGTACAGGTCTTTGAAGAATTCGTCCCGAACCCGGGAATCCGGGCATTGCCGCAGGGTGTCGAGGTTGGCGAGAATTGCCTGCCAGGAGTGATCTTCGATGGTAAACCCGCTTCTGGCCGCATGGCGGATGGCCCGCATCATGCGGACGGGATCCCGGACAATCCTGCGATCCGGTTCGCCGACAATGCGGACAATGCGGTTGTTGAGGTCAGCCACTCCGCCGGTGTAATCAATGATGGTGAAGTTTTCTATCTCATAGAACAGGGCGTTGATAGTGAGATCCCGCCGGAAGGCGTCTTCCGCCTCGGAGCCGAAGGTGTTGTTGTGGGCCAGCACCTCGTCCTCCTCCCTGTCGCCCTCTTCAAATTCGCTGCGGCAGCGCAGGGTGGAGACTTCGATTATCTTGCCGCCAAAGAAAAAGACCTGCACCAGACGAAAACGCCGGCCGATGATCCGGCTGTTTCTAAAAAGGGTGCGCAACTGCCCGGGCCGGGCGTTGGTGCTGATGTCAAAATCTTTGGGTTTTTTGCCGAGGTAGAGATCTCGCACCGCACCGCCCACCAGGTAGGCGGAATAGCCCGCATCGCGAAGGCGATGCATTACCTTCAGGGCCTCGCGGTCGATATCCTTGCGGGAGATGGGATGTTCGGCCCTCGGAATGACGAGGGGGGCCGGCAGGTCTGGGAGTGGGTCCATTGGATCTTCCGGGCAGGAGAGCAAGGTGGCTGGACTCCTGCTCAATACGTCGCCGCAGGTTCCTTGTACATGGACTCGGCCTGCGAAACAAATTGGTCGAAAACCTCGCGGACAGTGAGGATTTCCTTGATCTTAAAAACGTTTTCACCGGAAAAAACAAGACCATCTTCCATGTTGCCCTCGCAAGCCGCGGTGAGCCGGTCGCTGATGCAGTAAACATGGTCGCATTTTTTCAGGCACTTGTATTTGCATTCCTTGGCTTTAAGGTCGGCTTTGCTTAACAGTTGCTTGACAAAGGGGGTCTTGATGGCTCGACCGGGTAAGCCGACCGGGGATTTGATCAGGGAGATGTCGTCTTTGGTGGCGTGTAACATGGCCTGCTTGAAGCTTTCCGCCACCGAGCATTCCTTGGTGAGGACAAAGCGGGTGGCGATCTGGACGCCGTCCGCTCCGTACTTGTCCATCATTTCCGCCATTTCATAGCCGTTGGTGATGCCGCCGGCTGCGATCAGGGGAACTTTCTTGACCACCTTGCGGATCTCGGGAAACAGGTCACGCAGGGCTACGTTGGTGCCCAGATGTCCGCCGGCCTCTTTGGCCTCGACCACGATGGCAGATGCACCCAGTTTTTCGGCAAGCATGGCAAAGGAGGGCGAGGAAACAATGGAGACAATGGGGGTGTTGGTTTCCTTGCCGATCTTGAAAATATCCCGGGAAAACCCGGCGCCGGTAACGATCATGTCAACGCCGGCTTCGATGGAGCCCTGAACCAGGCTGTAAAAATTCTTCATGGCGAACATGATGTTCACCGCGATGATCCCTTTGGTTGCGGCCTTTGCCTTGCGGATGTCTGCCTGGAGTTCCTCAATCGGAATGGCCGAGCCGCCGATGGTCCCGATACCGCCGCACTCGGCAACGGGTATGGCCAGGGCCGAGGTGGAAACGCGGATGGACATGCCTCCCTGAACAAGGGGTACCGGGGCGGTGAACTTGCCGATGGTAAGGGGGGGTAGCTTCATGAATATTAGATGCTCCGTTTAAGTTTAGGAGCCGTTTGAAAAAACCGTCGCTGCGATCCTTTCCGTGCGGCGCCCTATGCCGATGGCAGCAATATAAGCGTCGTTGCTGCCGATTGCGGCATTTCAATAATTACTGTGAGTTTTGGGCTTCGGCCAAAGAACAATTAGCAAGTATGCTTTTTTTCGCTTTTTTTGTCAAGGAAACCTTCCAAGCACAAAAGGGGATTTTCGTATGCAGTACAGAAGATTTTTTGCTTTTTTTACCTGTTTCTGGTTTAAGCTAATACATATAGATGCGCTATGGCGCGAAGATGTAACCGATTTTCATTCTTTTTCGCAACATATATATGTGCGATTCAGGCAAAGGCATCATGCATATCCACCCCAGCCGCATCGGCTTTGACATAGACGGCGTGGTCGCCGATACCATGGAGGCTTTTATCCGTCTGGCTCAGACCGGGTACGGAGCCGAAGTGCGTCCGGAGGAGATTACCGAGTTTCAGGTGGAGGATTGCCTGGATCTTGATTCGGCCATTGTGGAGGAAATTTTCTCTCGCCTGCTGGAGGAACCCATTGCCTGCGGCCTGCGGCTCATGACGAACGCCCGTCAGGTATTGACCGGATTCGCCGAGCATGGCCCTCTCACGTTCATTACGGCCCGCCCGCAAAAAAAACCCATTGCCCGTTGGCTGAAGCAGGAACTGGGCCCGCAGGTGTATGGACGGGTGCGGCTGGTGGCCACCGGCGAGCATGACAGCAAGGGCGCTCATATAAAAGAAATGGGCCTTTCTTTTTTTGTGGATGACCGTGCCCAGACCTGTCTGCAACTTTCCCATGAAGAGGGTATTCAGCCCATTGTCTATCGTCAGCCCTGGAATCAGGGGAAGCATGCCTTGCCTGAGGTGGATAGCTGGCGCAGTATCCACGCCATGTGTTATGGGCCCTGTCTTGAGGGTGCTGCATGGTAAGTTCGTGCCCAGCCTGCGGTCAGGCGATACCGGCCCATAAAAATCCGGTCCCGACAGTGGATATAATCATAGCCATTGGGGCCGGCGTTGTTCTGGTGAAGCGGAAAAATCCGCCTGTAGCCTGGGCGTTGCCAGGCGGTTTTGTGGATTACGGGGAGTCGTTGGAACAGGCTGCGGTACGTGAAGCCCTTGAAGAAACCGGGCTTTGTGTACGACTCGGTCGCCAGTTTCATACCTATTCCGAGCCGGATCGCGATCCCCGGCAGCATACGGTGAGCACGGTTTTTCTGGCCACGGCCGAAGGAACACCCGTTGCCGGCGATGATGCGGGCGAGGCCGCGATATTCGATGAAGAGTCGCTGCCGCCCTTGGCTTTTGACCATGCAAGGATTCTGGGTGACTATTTTGCTGCGCAACGAGTTGCCGCCTAAAATGAATACACGTATCCTGCTCGTGGATGATGACCCCTTCGTCCTCAAGATGCTGAAGGTCTCCATGAAGGCCCTGGGTCATGCTTATGATACGGCCAATGACGGCGAAGAAGCCATGGATAAGCTCAGGCAGAGCGAGTTTACCCTGGTCCTCACCGACCTGACCATGCCGCGATGTGACGGCATGCAGCTTTTGAAACATATCAAAGAGGAATATCCCCGGATCGAGGTCATCGTTATCACCGGGCATGCCGAAATCCACGGATATACCGATGTTGTCCGGGCCGGGGCCAGCGATTTCATCACCAAGCCCTTCGGCATGGACGAGCTTGAAGCCAAGATCAGCAGGGTTATCCGCGAGCAAACCCTGATCAGAAAACTTGAGCATCTTTCCATGTGCGATATGCTCACCGACCTGTATAACCGCCGCTGTTTTGAGATGAAACTCCATGAAGAGATTCCGCGGGCCCATCGGCAGGGATATCCGGTTTTTCTTGCCCTTCTTGATGTGGACCGCTTCAAGGAATACAACGATCAGTATGGGCATCAGGCCGGAGACCGGGTTCTTCAGGATATAGGACGAATCCTCGTCCAATGCACCAGGGAGAATGTGGATTGGTGCTTCCGGTTCGGTGGTGACGAGTTTGCCATTATCATACCCTACGCCACCGCAGCACAGGCTGTGCAGATTGCCGACCGCATCCTGGAGCGCTACAGTCATGAGTCCCGCTACGCCTCAACCAGCCTCAGTGTCGGTTTGGCCCAGTTCCTTAAGCACCCTGGTTGTACCTGGCCGGAAGACATCGCCGAACTGGTGACCCGTGCCGATAAGGCACTGTATACCGGTAAGGAGCAAGGAGGTAACAGGGTGATTAGCGACTCCTCCTTGTCCTGCCTGGGCGAAATAGAAGCTGCCACGAAACAACCTCCCTCCGCCTGATCATAACGCCATCAATGGTGTCGTCTGCCTCCCGTGCTAAGCCATTGTTGTGTTGCCGCAGCGTAAGTTTGTCCGCCAGAATCAATCCCTGACACAATAAAAAAAATTCATTTTCCGAAAGAGTTCTGCGTCAATCCCCTTGGCAGCCCGCCTGAGTGTTCCCGATTATATTCTTTCATTTTGCATGGTTATGCACCCCTCATCCCCTGGTGTTAGTCGCCGTATTTTGCCCGGATTTTCACTCCGTTCGTTGAGATAAAAAGTTTGTATTTGCCCATATTCTCTGGTATATAAGCTCGATCTATTAAAGGAGGATTGTTTCCATGGCAACAAGCACAACAGCAACCAAAACGAAGTCCGATGTCGAAGTGGGGGAAATGAGCTTTGCTCAGCTTTTCGAGGAGAGTCTCAAGGTGGCGGAGGTGGGTGAAGTCGTGCCCGGTACCGTTATCGCCCTGGTCAACGATTTTATCGTGGTGGATATCGGCGACAAGTCGGAAAGTGAGATTCACTGTTCCGAGTTCAAAAACGAAAATGGCGATATTGAGGTCAAGGTGGGCGACATCTTTGACGTCTTCGTGGAGAAGCGCGAGGCCGAAGGCGGCCTGAAGCTTTCCCGCGAAAAGGCCATCGGTATCAAGGTCTGGGAAGACATCGCCAAGATCCAGGAAGCGGACGGCACCATCTCGGGCCGGATCGACAACCGGGTCAAGGGTGGACTTTCCGTCGATATCGGCGTC
>JAHJTI010000078.1 GCA_018829945.1 Pseudomonadota bacterium
ATGGGCCACGCCGGGGAACTGCTCCGGCACGTCCGAGTAACGGCCGACAATACCGCCGCCGTAACCGAAAACACCAACGATACCGCCGTGTTTCCAATGGGTAATCTTGTCCCTGAAAGACAGCTCAAGCTGACCCAGAATGTCCCAGCATTCGGGTTTTTTCTCTGCCTGACGTTTCAAGTCGGTGACGAAACTCGGCCACGGGCCTTTTTCGAGTTCGTCCAACAAAGGCGTATCATGCTTCGGCATTGTCGATTCCTCCCTTCACTAAGATAATTAAATAGGTTTCCAATAAATAAACAGTTCGCCCCGCACCGATATTTCCCACTCACAGCACGGAGGGGCTTTAGAGGCAGGGCGATTGTAACTACATGCAAATTGTGAACAGTGGTTCAGTCACAGGACCATAGCCAGTGGCGCAATCTTTGTCAATAAAAAATGACATGCTTTTAACCCGTGTTTTTCTCTCTGGGTATCTTTGCCTATTTCCTTCTCCCCTCGGGGTTACAGGTCCGACGACCAGAGACAACACAACGGCGACACCATCCTTTTTTGTGCGGTTTTTTATCATGTCCCGACAATCGCAGGAAGGTGTTTATATCCGCTTTTTTTTCCTGTACATTATATCCATTGCTCTGAGAATGATCGTTCCGTCAGATTACGCCGGGACAATCTTGCCACCCCGGTTTACCAGTGAGGAAGTTCCTGTGCCAAGACCCAAAAAAATACGCCACTGCGAAGGTCAAAGATGCGGCAAGGCGTTCAAACCCACCCGCGTCCCCCTGGCGGAGCTGAAACACATTCCTCTTCTTCAGGATGAGCTGGAAGCCTTGCGGCTCTGCGATTTGCAATGCCTGACCCAGGAACAGGCAGGACACCGCATGGGGATATCACGGGGAACTGTGCAGAGAATCCTCACCTCGGCCCGACGCAAGGTCGCCCAGGCACTAGTGGAAGACGCCGCCCTCATTATTGAAGACAGCGCCGCTTCACCGATAGAATAACAGATTGGGTTCAGTGCCCCTCGCCGTGGCAGTTGCCTTGGCCCTGGCAGGCCTGGGCAGGTTCCATGAGAATCAATTTGTTTTCGACCATGCCGCTCACAACCTCGGCAACGGTTTCAAAAGCATGCCGTGCAGCAAAGTAAACATCAATACCCACCTTGGCAAAACCCTGCATGGGCCGCGCTCCCATCCCCGCCACAAGAATCGCCTGCACGCCATGTTCCTTCAGCATGCCCACCGGCTCCATGCAGCCGCCTGCGCCATGCTCGACACTTGCAACGGTGTTCACCCCGACAACCTTGCCGTCTTCCAAGTCAACCAGGGTAAACAGATCGCAATGCCCGAAGTGCTCAGAACGTCCACCCTCAAGTCCACCGGGGTTGTTTGAAGGAACTGCTATCCGTTTTCTGTCCATGATTTTCCTCCCGTTTTGCAACTTGTTTGATTTTTCAATTCCCTTATTATTCCGCACTTGGCGGCGGCCCAAAAATCCTGTCACTGAACTTCACATACCAGGCCGCGGACTGAACCTGGATAATATACGATACCGCTATGACCAAAGCCGCATCCGCCCCCTTGGTCCCAAAGGCGTTGATGGCGATAGCCAGGGCGATTGAAAGATTCCGCATCACCGTGCCGTACACCAGAGCGATGGCGTCACCGCGATTGAAAAACATCCTGCCCAGCACGGTGCTCAGGCCAAAATTAAACACATAGATTATAAACAACGGCGTAAAGATCCCGATCAGAATGGCCGGATTCTCCGAGATTCCCCGAGCTTTCAGGGCAATGGCCACAAAAACAATGCCCAGCACTCCCACCGTGGAGAGAGAAGGAAAGCGGGGCGCCCAGGTCTTCTTGAATTCCTGCGGTCCATATTTCTTCAAAAAAACCTGCCTGGTGAGATAGCCAAGAAGCATGGGCAGAAAGACAATGATCACGATCTGCTTGACCACCAGCATCAGGTCAACATCCACCTTGGCACCCATGAGCCCCTGCACATAGAACGGGGTGGCCAGCGAACCCAGAGTAAGGCCGATCACTGTCATATTGACGGCTGCGGCCAGATTTCCCTTGGCAAAGCCGGTCCAGGAGATAGTCATGCCGCTGGTAGGCAGCAGGGAGGCAAGAAGCAGCCCCAGAGCCATATACGGTTGGTCTCGAAAAAAAACAAGCCCCAGACCATAGGCAACAAAGGGGATAATAAGAAAATTGATGCCCTGGGCGAAAAGCTGCAGCCGGACATTCTTGATCCCATCCTGCAGGGCTTTGATGTTCAAGGTCACCATCATGGGATACACCATGAGGAAAGTGAACGGCAGAATCAGACTCTTAAGAATGCTCGAGGCTTCCGGGGCGGCACTGATTCCGAACAGATAGCCTGCCGCCATCATGGCCGGGATAACCACAACCAGCCGCTTGTTGATTTTGATCAAAAAATTCCACATACCAGAACTCCCTTCTTAATTATTCCCGAAGATCCACCTTTGCCGGCAGCGAAGCTTATTTCGCTTCTTCAATCATCTCAATTATTTTCTTGTATGTCTCTGCCAATGAGGCAGGAAACTGCTCGTCATCAATCACTGCCCTGATGTTGTCAGCGCTGAAGCTCAAAAAACGCACCTGGGTTTTTCCATTCTGGGTGAAGGTCATTATAAACTTGGGCATGAGCACCGCACGCTCGGGGTTGCCGGAAAGACTTTTCGCCGCCTTTTCCGGCTTGCAGATCTGAATCATATGCAGATCAAAACCTTCGGCAACCTCAGCCCCGTGCTTGCCAAAGGAATGGGCCATCTCCATTTTATCTTCGTTATGGACGATAAAGCCGTACTTCTTCACCACGGCGGTG
>JAHJTI010000079.1 GCA_018829945.1 Pseudomonadota bacterium
CCTCAGCCCGCAATGCTTCTTTTTCTCGCTCCGCCTTATTTACATCGACCACGTTTTTCAGGTCGTCGATGTCATACAGGTAGACATTGTCCAGATCATTTATTTCCGGATCAAGATCGCGGGGCACCGCAATATCGATAAGAAAAAGCGGTCTGTTTTTACGCTGCCGCATGAGCGGCTTCACCTCGTCTTTCCGGAGAATCAGGTCGGTGGCCCCGGTGGAACTGACCAGGATATCAGCCTCTGCCAACTGGCTGGCCAACTCGGCCAAACCCACTGCGGTGCCGTTAAACTTGCGTGCCAGCTTGGCGGCCCGCTCCACGGTCCGGTTGGCCACAATTACCCGGCCGATCCCCTGACGGACCAGATGCTCGGCCGCCAGTTCGGCCATCTCTCCAGCCCCCACCAGCAGAACGGTCTTGTCCTGCAGGCTCCCGAAGATTTTTTTTGCCAGTTGCACTGCCGCATAACTGATGGAAACCGCACTACCGCCGATATTTGTTTCGGTACGCACCCTTTTCGCCACGGAAAAAGATTTGTGCAACAACCGATTCAAGATAACCCCGGTGGTTTTTTGCTCCACCGCATCACGATAGGCCTGCTTCAGTTGCCCCAAAATCTGGGGCTCGCCCACCACCATTGAATCAAGGCTGGCAGCCACATTGTACAGATGCGTAACCGCATCCGTTCCCTGATAGAGATAGCTGTACTGCTGTGCCTCAACATCACCAAGACCGCTCTTGGCAAAAAGGAAGCTCCGCACAGCCACTGCGGCCGCGGCCGGGTCACTGGCCACAAAAATAACCTCCACCCGATTACAGGTTGAAAGAAAGCAGCACTCCCGGCACCCATCAATATCCATCAAGGTCAGCAGCGGACCGGAACAATCCCCGGAAAAAGCCAGCTTCTCCCGCACCTCTACCGGAGCGGTTTTATGATTCACGCCGATGATGACAATACTTTCAGCCAACATAGGAGTGCACTCCTCCCAACAGATACGTTACCCCCCACAGGGTGAAAAGAACCGCCCCAAACCCGACAATGGCCATGATGGCCGCCCGCCTGCGCCGCCAGCCCATGGTCAGCCTCTGATGCAGAATGGCCGCGTAAATGAGCCAGGTGATGAGCGACCAGGTTTCCTTTGGATCCCACTGCCAATACGTTCCCCAGGCCTGCTTTGCCCAGACGGAACCGGTGATGATTCCCAGGGTCAACAGCAGGAAACCCAGCGCCAGGCAATGCTGATTCAGGTTATCAAGCGCCTCCAGCGAGGGCAGCCGGCTATAAAATATCCCGAATTTTTTCTTCTTGATCTCCCGCTCCTGCAGAAGGTACATAATCCCGCCACAGAAAGCCAAAGCCATGAAGCCGTTGGCCATGATGGCGATACTGGCATGCACCGGCAACCAGTAACTCTTGAGAGCAGGGGGCAACGGGGCCATCTCCTGAGAGGAAAAAGCGGCAATCAGCATCAGAAGAGAAATAAGCGGAGTAACAAAGACCCCAAAATTTTTCACCCGATACTTCCACCAGAAAGACAAAAAAGCCCAGGTCATCGACCAGGCAAAAAAAGAAACCGCTTCATGATTGCTGGTCAGCGGGGTATGCCCCGCAGCGACATACCGAACAACAAAATACACGGTATGCAGGATGCCGCCTGCGAGAAGAATTGCCCGGGCAACGGCCCGTACTTGTTTCTTTTGGGAAAGGAAATGGAACACATATACTGCGGTGGCAAGGAGGTACAAATACAGAGTGAGTTGAAAAAACAGAGTCATCGCATCGCTCCTGAATATTGCTGATATTCCTGCTGGGCCGTCTCCAGACAACCGAGGGAGACATCAGGACCCAGTACTTCCCGGATATGCCGGGCAAGCTTGTGCCAAAGCCCTTCCTTGATCCAAACCGCCATCTCGGGATCGGCCAGCCGGGCAAAAATCACTTTGTTCTCCTCATGCGGCCTGCCATCGGCCAGAACGGTCTCCCGTAAGGTTCCGAGGATATTCACCAGAACCCCATATTCCGGACCGAACTGAACCTCAAGCGCCTGACGCAGAGTACTTGCCAGAGCCGGACTTTTCCCGGCTGTAGAAACGGAAACAGAGAGATCCCCCCGCCGCGCCGTGGCCGGGAGAATAAAATTACACCACTTGGGCACATCTGCAACATTGAGCAGAATGTTGCGCTCTTCGGCCTCGGCATGAACCCGCTCCTGCACGGCAGGATCATCGGTTGCGGCAATAACCAGAAAAACGCCGGCAAGATCACCCTCCTGATACAACCGGGGCAGCCAGTCAATTGTCCCTGCCTGCTCCAGGACGGAAAGCGACTCGCTCAATTCAGGACTGATTACCTTGACCATGGCGCCATGATCAAGCAATCCTTTCACCTTGCGCTCGCCGACTCGCCCGCCGCCGATAACCAGACATTGCCGCCCGGCGATCTTCAGACAAACCGGAAAATATTGCGAAGTATCACCGCTCAAGAATTTCCACCCGAATCCGTCCGGCAAGCGCTGCGGCAAACCGTTTTGCATCATCGGTTACCCCGACAATGGCATCATAATGCATGGGCACCGCGATCTTGGGCCCGATGGCAAGAGCCGCCTGCACCGCTTCCTCGGCGGTCATCACATACGTGCCGGAAACAGGCAGCAGGGCGATATCAGCCTGAATATTCTTCATCTCCGGGATATAATCGGTATCTCCGGCATGATACACCCGCACACCATCAACGGTGACAATAAACCCCAGCCAGCCGTTGGACTGGGGATGAAATTGTTTATCGGTATTGTATGCGGGAACCGTTTCGATGGTGATGCCATCCACTTCGCACCGCTCGCCCGGAGCAAGAATCATGATCTTCCCCGTAAGCTTTGCCGCGGCCTGTGTTTCGGTAACAATGCGCGTGGAGGGCTGGTGGATCGTGAGCACATCTTCGGGAGAACAATGATCACGATGTGCATGGGAAATACAGATGATGTCGGCAGGCGGCAGCCCCGGAGCAAGCTGGAAGGGATCGAAGTAGATACTCTTGCCCGCACCCCGCAGCAGAAAAGCATCATGGCCGAGCCACTGCAGATTTTGAAAAACTTTCTCCACCATAGACCTTCCCTGTTTTTCTCCAATGCGCTCTATAATCAATTTGACACGTTCCGCAATCTATTATAGTCATAACCGTACAATTTTCTTGCAGAACTTATGAGCCGTCGCGGAACCACCCTCTGCCTGATTAATCTTTTCGGACCAGGAGATCTTCCATGCCGACAGGAACCTTTGCCGTTGCAACCTCGAAAACCATGCAGCTTTCCGACATCACCGCCCAGGTCCAACAGGCTGTGAGCGCAAGCAACATCGCTGAAGGGGTTTGCCATGTGTACAATCCGCATACCACCGCCGGACTGACCATCAACGAAGGGGCAGATCCTGCCGTGCAGACCGATATTCTTGCCGCCATGCAAAAAATCGTGCCGATGAATCATCCTTACCAGCACCTGGAAGGCAACTCCCCGGCCCATGTCATGGCCTCGCTTGTCGGCAGTTCGATAACGGTTTTTATTGAAAACGGAAAACTCCAGCTCGGCACCTGGCAGAAAATATTTTTCTGCGAATTTGACGGCCCCCGATCCCGCAAGGTTGTATGGCGCATCGCCTAGCGCATAAAAAAATCAGAACATCCCTTTGCGCAACAGCTCCCGCTCCCGCAACCGCACATACTGGAGAAGCGTTTCCTCTTCGCCCTTGGTAAGGTCAAAAAGGATGCCATAGCAATATTTTTTATTGTCTCCCCGGGTTGCCCGCATTACCTTTGCTTTACTGATGTTCATATAAATGCCGGCGCTCAGCCCGGTTCCGGCGCCGGGAAAAAATACGGCCAGATCAAGGAGAATATCCCCCGGTTCAAGCGGGGCAAACCTGTCGGTGCACACGAAAATACCGTTGGCGCTGACATCAATAACCTGGAACCCCTGGCGCATTTCATTTTTATGCATGAACATGACCGTGCTGCCGTTAGGAACACCAACCCGATAGTTGGAGCGGCGCTGAAGTCGGTACAAGGTCGTGGGAAACTCGGTAACGATGCTGCTCTCGGTGGTCTGCGCCACCTGAACCCGCACCTTGTTCCAGACCATGGCTTCGTCTTTGAACAAAATATGGATAATTTCCTGGGTCCCGGGCCAGTCGATGGGCTTGTCAATCTCAAGCATCCGGTCATCGTAATTGACGATGACCGTCTTGGGAGACTGATACCCTTTGTGCACCAGGGAAACGAGCTCTCTTTTGTCCCGCAGCCGGTCAAGGGCCATCCGAATAAGCACCGGAGACTCGGTGGATTGCGTCCCGTTTTCCAGGGTTACCCACTGACCTGACATTTTTCCCTCATTTGCTTGTATAAGCGTTCATTTGTTAACCAAAAATTATTACCGGAAGCCGCCATGCACACTCCAGAGCCCCCCCCCAATCCCCTGACAGCAGCAAACATCTGCTTTGGCCTCAACCGGGAAACCGATGAGCTTTCCCTGGCGGCATTCCTGCAACGATTCGCCGAACCGGACTTTTTACAGACGCTCATTCCCCGGCTGAAAGACGACGAAATCACCTCACTCCTTGATTTTCTCTCCCGCCTGATGCATAAGCATTGTAGTGAAAAAGAATACCACCGCCTGTTCCTCAAGGATTGACGGCGTCTAAAAACCGTCCCCCGGCAAGAATTAACCCGCCATTTATACTCACAAAATAGCACATCATCAAGGAGAGCGCAAAGGTGAGCCAGAATATTATCAAAGATCTCCGGGCCTTTCTCGAAATATTGCGGCGGGATAATTCTCTGCTTGAGATTTCCACCCCTGTTGACCCGCATCTGGAGATTGCCGAGATCCATCGTCGTGTCATCGCCCAAGGCGGCCCCGCCCTTTTATTCACCAATGTCAAAGGCAGCAGCTTTCCGGTGGTTACCAACCTTTTCGGCACTGCCCGCAGGCTTGATCTGGCCTTTGGCAAGCGCCCCCAGCAATTCGTGGCCGACCTGGTCCGGACGGCGGAAACCCTCATGCCTCCCAGCCTGGGCAAGATCTGGGAGATGCGCTCTCTGCTGGGACAGGCCACCAAAGTCGGCTTAAAAAAAATGCCGGCGGGCAAGGCTCCCATATTGGAGGTCTGCCAGACTCCTGCCCGCTTGAGCGAACTCCCCTTGCTCACTTCCTGGGCCACGGACGGCGGCCCCTTTGTCACCCTGCCCCTGGTCTATACCGAACACCCGGACGGCCGCGGCCATAATCTGGGCATGTACCGCATCCAGCGTTACGATGACTGCACCACCGGCATCCACTGGCAGATTCACAAGGGGGGCGGCTACCATTACCACGCGGCAGAAAGCCGCAACGAGTCCCTGCCCATGACCCTGTTCATCGGCGGCCCGCCTGCCCTGATGCTTGCAGCCATTGCCCCTTTGCCGGAAAACATCCCGGAATTGATGCTGGCCTCCCTGCTCCTCGGAGAGAAACTGCCCATTACCCGCGATCCGGCCGGAGGCCATCCCCTGGTCGCCCACGCCGAATTCGCGGCCAAGGGGTTTGTCCCGCCCCACATGCGCCGCCCCGAAGGCCCCTTTGGCGACCATTACGGCTATAATTCCCTCACCCACGACTATCCGGTTTTCCAGGTGGAGCGGCTGTATCACCGCCGGGACGCCATCTATCCCGCCACTGTTGTAGGCCGTCCCCGACAGGAGGATTTTTATATCGGCGACTATCTTCAGGACCTGCTTTCCCCGCTTTTCCCACTGGTGATGAACGGGGTACGCCAGCTCAAAACCTTCGGCGAGACTGGTTTCCACTGCCTCGCCGCAGCCAAAGTCACCAACCGTTATCCCCGCGAAGCTTTTGCCTCGGGGTTACGCATACTGGGCGAGGGCCAGTTGTCGCTTACCAAATTCCTGATCCTGACCGATGGCGAGATCGAAGTGACGGATTTCAAAAAGCTATGGGTCCATGTGCTGGAACGGATCAACTGGCAGACCGATCTTTTCGTTTTTGCCAATGTCTCCCAGGATACCCTGGATTACACCGGCCCCTCGGTGAACAATGGCTCCAAGGCCATGATGATGGGGCTTGGCAAGGAACCCCGTCGCATTTTGCCGGAATCCTTCCACGGTGAACTGCCTCAAGGCTGCGACAAGGCTCGGGTCTATCTTCCCGGCACCCTGGTTGTGCAAGGAGATGCTTTTACCCGGCAACAGGATCTTCCCGCCCGCCTGGCCCACTGCCCCGCGCTCGCCGATTGGCAAGTGGTGGTATTGGTTGATGACGCACAGGCCGCCACGGAAAACTTGCAGGAGTTTCTCTGGAGCGTTTTCACCCGCTTCGAACCTGCGGCGGATATCCATGCGGCAGCAACCGAACTCCGCCGCTTTCATCCCGGCCTGACACCGCCCATCATCTTTGACTGCCGCATGAAGCCTTGGTACCCAGAGGTTCTTGAGGTGGACGAAAAAACGAAACAACTGGTGGATGAAAAAATAAACGATATCCTGCCGTCCCGCCTGCGCTGAAAAGATAAATTTTATGGTGTCTTTCCGTTAAAGATTGACGATCCTCCTGCCGAATAGCTATGGTATATGGAGAAAGTTACCAATCATGGGGTACCCACTATGAAAATCACACCGATTATTCCCGGGCAGCAGGATGTTTCAACCGTCGCCAAGAATTCCACCGCGACCTCGGGTCCCTCTTTTCAGGATATCCTCGAGCAGGAACTGGCCGCAGCCAAAAGCTTTTCCAGCTCTGACATACCAGCCGTTTCCGCCACAGCACAGATTCCTGCTGCGCTCAGACTCGACAGCCTTGCCCTTGCGGAAGACACCATCAGCACCCTGGAAAATTTCAGCGCAGCCCTGGGCAACTCCTCTTTTTCCGCCCAGGACCTTGAGCCATTTGCCGCAGCGCTTGAAGATGAGACCGCAGCCCTGGTCAGCCTGAAAAATCAACTCCCGGCAAACAACCCGCTCTCCGCCTTGCTTGAGCGTGTGGCCACCGCCTCATACGTCGAAGCCGCCAAGCTGAGACGCGGCGACTACCATGCCTGAACCGCAGCAGCCCCCCCCAGGATATTCCCCTTTTAAACGCACATTTTCCTGCTGCGCTGCTACCGAGCCCTTCCGGGCCTGATTCTAAAACACATTTCCATGCCCGAAGAACGGTTACAAAAAATCCTGGCCAAGGCTGGCATAGCGTCCCGGCGCAATGCCGAAGAGCTCATCCGTCAGGGAAAAGTCACGGTGGATGGCAAGGTTGTCACGGAAATGGGCTGCCGGGTTGATCCGGAAAAACAGGTTGTCGCTTTTGAAGGACGCCCCCTGCGTCAGGAGGAAGAAAAAATATATCTCCTGCTCAATAAACCGCGGGGCTATGTCACGACCCTCCACGACCCGCAAGGAAGGCCCATTGTCACATCCCTGCTCACCGGCATCACCAGCAGGGTTTTTCCCGTGGGTCGCCTTGATTTCGACACTGAAGGCGCGCTGATCATGACCAATGACGGCGACTTTGCCGAGCGCATTCTCCATCCCCGTTTTGAAATCGAACGAACTTACCAGGCCACGGTACGCGGCCTGCCACCGCCTGAAAAAATCCGCCTGCTTGAGGAGGGTCTTGAGCTTGAGGGGAAAAAAACCTGGCCGGCAAAGGTTGAGATTATTTCCAGGGAACCGGAAACGACGACCCTGGAAATTACCATCCACGAGGGGAGAAAGCGACAGGTGCGCATGATGTTCCAGGCCATTGGCCACAGGGTTCTCGCACTCAAGCGCATCGCCTACGGAGGGCTGCCGCTTGGTGGTTTGCCTGCCGGTAAATACAGGCGGCTCACGCCCGCTGATCTGGCCCTTATTTTTTCTTGAAAAAAATCCTCTTTACAATTGGGCACTTAGCTGTTTAAGATATTTTATCTCCTTGTATTTTATATTGTTTTTTTTAATGGCAGCACATCGGAGAAGGACGATGAATAAATCGGAGTTGATCGAAGCACTTGCCGAAGAGATGCATGTCCCCCTAAGGGATGCGAGTTCGGCTGTGACCACCATCCTGGATGCCATGGGGGATGCCTTGGCAAATGGCGAGAGCATTGAAATTCGTGGTTTTGGCAGTTTTGTGGTCAAAGAATACGATTCGTATTACGGCCGCAACCCGAAGACCGGAGAAAAAATCAAGGTCAAGCCAAAAAAACTTCCCTTCTTCAAGGTGGGTAAGGAACTGAAAGAACGGGTCAACGAATCGGCTGACTAGTCAGTCTCCAGACCCGAACCGCCTGCTCCTGCAGTTGCGTCTTCAATCTCGCCAACGAGATCATAGGGGTGGGCTTCGGTAATCCGAACATCCACAATATCACCCGGACTTGCGACGCCAGCGTTGATATAGACACAGCCATCTATCTCAGGGGCTTGAAAACGGGTCCGACCCTCCAGCAACAAATCGGTTTCCCTACTCCATCCCTCGACCAGTACTTTTTCTACCCTGCCGACCATTGCCTTATTTGCGGCAAGAGAGATCCTGCTCTGCAGCTCCATGAGCCGCTGACGGCGTTCGCTCTTCTCCTCTTCGCTGCATTGCCCGGACAAACTGTAGGCCGCACACCCCTCTTCGTTTGAGTATCCAAAGATACCGACATGCGCCAGTTTCTGCTCCTGCATGAAATCGGCGAGTTCTTGCACATCCTCCTCGGTTTCCCCGGGAAAACCAACCATGAAGGTGGTCCGGATAGCACTTTGGGGCAGAATAGAACGAATCTTAGCCAGAAGCGCTTCGATTTGTTTCCGGCCATAGGGCCGATTCATTCCCTTCAAAACCCGATCCGACACATGCTGGAGGGGGATATCAAGATAGGGAACAATCCTTGGATTCGCGGCTATGAACTCAAGAAGTTCGGTGGTGACTCGGGTTGGATAGAGATAGAGCAGCCGGAACCAGGGGATGTCGGATGCTTGCAAAAGTGCGTCCAGCAGTTCCACCAGCCGGGGAGCACCAGGGCCGAGATCAAGGCCGTAAGCAGTGAGATCCTGGGCCACAAAGGTCAACTCCCGCACCCCATTTTCCGCGAGCATCGTGGCTTCGTTCACCAGATCACCAAGCTGTCGACTGCGAAGATCGCCGCGCAGAGAGGGAATCAGGCAATAGGCGCACCGATTGGAACACCCCTCCGTCACCTTCATATAGGCCCGGTGGGCCGGAGAAGAAAGCCGACGCGGCATGGAAGAGTCCAGGAGAAAGGTGGGCGGGGCAATATGCACCAGCGGTTTTTCCGCTTGGGCAAGTCCTTTGAGTGTGCGCACAATATCCTGGGTACCCTCGGTGCCGATAAAGAGATCGACCTCGGGCAGCTCACTGGCCAGGTCCGCGCCGTAGCGCTGCACCATACAGCCGACCACCACCAGTTTTTTGTCCGGGTAGTGCTCCTTGACCTCCGCCAGGCTCAGGATCTCCTCAATCCCTTCTTCCACGGCGGACTGGATAAAACCGCAGGTGTTGACCAGCAGCAAATCTGCATCTGCCGCCTCATCACAAGGCGCATAGCCCGCCTCGACAAGCAGGCCGAGCATGAGCTCCGTATCCACTAAATTTTTAGGACAGCCAAGACTGACAGTAAAAACAGTACGCATCATCGCCTCAATATTCTTTATTCAGGGGACAGACCGCCGACACATCGAAAAAGATCGGCCACCAGCTCCTGTGAACGCTTGCGAAATTCCTTGCCCTGAAAATCAGGCTGCCAAGGATCACGCCACAGCAAATCCGACACCATCATGACGGCGGCCAGCTCTACGTGACGAAAAGCAGCAACCTGCAGGAGTGCGGAGTATTCCATGTCAACGGCGAGAATACCATCCTGACCGTAGCGGACAACCTTTTCCCTTGTCTCCCTATACAGAGCGTCGGTGGTCCAGACCATCCCCTCCCTGAGCTCTTTACCCGTGCCGGCAAAAAAATCTTTCAGGGCCTGCCGCAACCGGAAAGAAGATTCTATCACCCCGGACACAGGGTAATGGACGGAGGTTCCCTCCTCGCTGACAGCACTGGTCGGCAGCACCAGATCCCCCACGCCAAGGTCTTGCTGAAGCGAACCGCACCAGCCGCAGACAATGATCCTTCGGGCTCCGAGAGCGATGAGCTTTTCCAGGCAAATAACTGCCATGGGCGCGCCAACAGCCGGTCCTGTCCAGAACATGGGGGGAGACTGGGTAAGATGAAGATTGCTATGAAAAAGAAAATGCCGGGTCCAGCCCTCTTGACCATAAAGCTGCGAGGCCTGACGTGCCTCGGTCGGATTTACCAGCAGAATCCCGCAGGGAGGGAGCTGCGGTTCGTTCTTGCCGCGAGAGGGATGGACAACGACTTCGCTCATGACCGGAGAACCCCAGAAAGCAGAAAAGGCCGCAGGGAATCCCCTGCGGCCTTACACACCTTAAATATCGCGAAAAAATTACTTCAGCAGCGGATTCGCGAACAGCAGGATCAGAGAGATAACCAGACCGTAAATGGTCAGAGACTCGATCAGAGCCAGACCGATGATCATGGTTACGGTGATCTTGCCGGAAGCCTCAGGGTTACGAGCGATACCGGAGCAAGCGCCGCCGATACCTGCGCCCATGCCGATACCACAACCAAGCGCTGCAACGCCAACAGACAGAGCGGCAGCAAGGCAGATCAGGGCAAGGTTCGCAGCGGGAGCTGCGGTGGCAGCCATCTCAGCACCAGCCTCAGTAGCCATAGCAACAGTGGACAGAGCCAAAACCATCAATACGGACAAAATTCCTGCTTTCTTCATCGTACTTCCTCCAAAAAATTTTTTATAATTGGCCTTCTTCATTAGTTCACTGGGAACCGGATACACGTGATTAATGGGCATGCTCCATGGCTGCGGAAAAATACAGAATCGAGAGCAGCAGAAAAACAAGCGCCTGGACTATGGATACAAACACGCCAAGACACAAAATGGGCAGCGGGGCAAAATACGCGCCTGCCAGCATGAACAGGATGCCCAGCAGGGTTTCCTTTGCCATGATGTTGCCGAAAAGACGAATGGAGAGAGAAAGAATACGAGCGAAATGACTGATGAGCTCGATGGGGAGCATGAGGGGAATCAGCC
>JAHJTI010000080.1 GCA_018829945.1 Pseudomonadota bacterium
AACGGCAAGGATGCCCACATTGATATTGTGCTGCAGGTATTCGAGAAAGCTGTTGAAGTCGGTGTAAGGCGGAGTGAGGCCCCGCGAGGTGTAACGCTCTTTGTCGCGTAACCAGGTATTCTGGTTGCTGCTTGAAAGGATATCTTTAAAATAGGTGCTCTGCAGGAATTCGCCGATGATTTCCTTCATTTTTTCGACCAGGGCCAGGTCGGTGCCGGTTTCGATGGATACGGCGCCCTTTTCGTCCAGCAGGAGTTGGGAGCCGCTGATCTCACGGCCATTGATGGTGTATGTCCGTGAAGAAATTTCCTTGATGACGTTCCAGGAGGTCCACTCCTCCTCGCCATACAATGGGGAACGGAAATCCCGGAAGCCGATGCGGCGGATGGATTCTTCATCGCTCAGCAGCCAGCTTCGGTACTGGTCGTCGGGTATCTCCTTGCGTTTCCAGAGGTGGGTCAGGGCGAGATTGACCTTGTTGATGGCGCTTTTGGCATGGCCTTGTAAGGCTGGAGACAGATCAGAGAAGTTCTTGCCGTTGACGATTTCATAAAAAGCTACCTGGCGGTTGTGATTCGGGATGAAGGAGCCGATGGTCACCAGTTGCTGCATGTTGAGGGCTGCCAGGTCTTTCTTGAAATAATTGGTGGAAGCGGCGGGGAAGCCATAAATATTAGCGCCGACCGGAACGGTGTTGATGTAAAAATTGAGGTTTTTTTCCTTGCCGAACTTCGCCACCATCATGTAAGCGATGATGATTTCTTCCAGTTTGTTGGCGATGGTTCGTTTTTCGTTGCCCAGAATTTTCTTGGCGTTCTGCATGACAATGGTGCTTGCCCCGCGGGGGTCGCCCTGGAGGGTGTCTTTTACCGCGCCGACCAGGTTCAGCCAGCTGACACCGGGATGGATCAGAAAGAGGTTTTCATACCAGCTATTGCCGGGGTGGGGCAGGAAATAATGATCCTCGCAGGCCAGCAGGGCTTTTTGGGCCGAGGCAGGGAGCTGCTGGGTAACCTTACGTTTTCCGTAGGACTTGATGATGGCGCCCCGGCTGTCTTTGATGTCGGCGGAGTGGGCATAGGTTTCCAGGTCGTCGGGCAATCGCTCGACAGGAGCGGTATCATAAATGGATCGGGCAATGAGCACTTCGATGATATGTTGGGTTGGTCCTGGAATGTAGTTGAGGATGAAGAGGGCAAGAGACAGCAGGGTGCCCCATTTCAGGAAACGCGGAATCCAGTAGGCAGACCAGAACAGGCAGCGGTTGAATGGGTTTTGCCAGGGATATGTCTGGCTGCCGCGGGTGTTGTCATCTCGCATTTCCAGATACTGACGGTAGCGTCCGCTCAGACTTTTGCTTTTCTTGATCTTGCGGATAATGGACTTTTCATCAAGCCCTTTTTTGACATCCTTGTCCGAGAAAATATGACGGTAGGCCTTGTATTTAATGGCCTGTTCCCTGGGGTCGAATACCTTTGGCTTCTCCTGAGAGTCGGGTTTGTTTTCCGGGTGAGGCGATTTTGGTTGTTTTGGTTTTTCCACGGAAAATTATGGCCTCGGATTCTGCCACGGGGTGATGCCCTGTCCCCTGGTGGCGATCAATAGATACGGGTAGTAAAATAGGGACACGACACAGGCCCATGCTGCACAGAGTCGGTATCCTTAGGGGGATTATTTTTTGGAGTCGGCAAGACTCTGTTTCCCCACCAGATAAAGTGGTATAATACTCCATCTGATTTTTTTTTACAGCACTGCTCTTTGTCCTGTTGAAATTTATGATAGCTCGTAAAAAGAGAAAAAGGCCACAGTTTGTAAATCAAAAGCAAAGCCCAGCAAAACAGCAACCGGTGTGACCGCGGTTTTTTTGCGATTTAAACAAATATATGAAGTGTTTTTTGTTTATGGTCGATGAATGGTGTAGTAGCTGCCGCAGACCCGGTTCGGCAAGCCGGGACTTGCCGCTTTCATTGTGGCTATGATCGTATGTGTGTTTGCCTTGCCCCGTGAACGATTACGGTGGAACAACCGTTTGTTTCTTGGTTCTGTTGAGGATGCCGGATGATTTTTTACTGCGATAAATGCAGATATTCTGTCGAAGTCGAAAACCGCCATGCAGGCAAGGCTGTGCCATGTCCGAAATGCAGGCATACCGTTGTCGTAGGGAAAAAATTGGCAGCGGCAAGCGATTCCGTCCAGGCTGTTTTCGTATGCAGCACGTGTGGATTCCAGAAGATGGTGCCGGGATCATATGTCGGCAGAAAGGCGCCCTGTCCTCAGTGCCGTTCGGAAAAAACCCTTATCCGGCCTGGTGGTCAACGCGAGGGCAAACGAACTTTCTTTGCCAGGTTCGGACTGGCGCTTGCCGCGGCTGTGGTTTTTGCGTTGGTGGGGGGAGCCGGGTATTTTTTTCTCGATCAGGGCGGAAGAGGATTATCCTGGTTTTCCAATGCTCCTGCTTCTAGACATGTCGATCTTTCTCCTGAAATTCGACCGGAGGGAGACGGCACATCTCCCGTGGCAACCGGCGTTGTCGATACTCCCCGGTTTGCAGGCAAGGATTTTCATGGGTCTAATTTTGCCGGCAAAAATCTGCGGGGGCTGAATTTTCAGAATGCTAATTTTGAAGGAGCGAATCTCCGTGATACCGATCTGCGCGGGGTGAATTTCAGTCAGGCAAATCTGCTGAGTGTTGATCTTCGCGAAGCTGATCTCCGTGGTGCTATTCTGGTTGGAGCCAGACTCGGTAAAGCCGATCTTTCCCAGGCACGGCTGGGAGGGGCAAATCTGACCGATGCCGATCTTTCCAGGAGTAATCTCCGCGGG
>JAHJTI010000081.1 GCA_018829945.1 Pseudomonadota bacterium
CAGTACCTCGGCCCAGGCCATGGCATAGGAAAGAAAGATGGTGTTGCGGCCCGGCACATAGGTGATGGGAATGGAAGCGTTCATCTCCGCCTGGTCGCGCCCCTTGGGCACCGCCGCATCTGTGGTCAGAGCCGAGCCGCCGATGGCGTCGAGATCAAGGCGGAGAATGAGATGCTTTTCGATCCCCTGTCGGGTCACATTGGCCTTGGCCCGTTCCAGCTCCACCTGCTGACGCTGGCCGTAGGCAAAGCTCAGGCAACAGCACTCATACCCCTCAGCCATGGCCATGGCCAGAATTGTAGCCGAATCGAGCCCGCCGCTGAGTAAGACCACCGCTTTTGATTTTTCCTGCATCATATTCTCCCCAGGCCGCACCAAGCGACTCTGTTATTTTTTCACTCTATTGCAAGGTTTGCCACGCTGCAAGCTGAGAAACCCAGTGCCTGCATTTTGCGACACAGCCTCCCGCCCCCCGGAGTCTGCGCTTACCTGCGGGAGGGGAGGCAAAAAACAAGGCGCACCGTCAATCATTCCGACAACCGCACCGGCAGTGGCCGGACAATAGTAATCGCCTCCGGGATCAATGTCGCCCCATAGGCCAGCACCTCCACCCCCTGAGCCGCCACCTCCCGCAGAGCTTGGGCATACACCGAATCAATATGGGCGGCCGGGGCAAAATAATCCACATCCTCCCGCTGGACACAGAAAAAAACCACGGCCCGGCAGCCGCTCCGATGCAGAGCCGCCAACTCCGCCAGATGCTTCGCGCCCCGGGTGGTCACGGCATCGGGAAACATGGCCGCCCGGTCCAATGCCAAGCTGCAATTTTTCACCTCCACATAGATCTGCTCATCCCCACGGGTAAGCAAAAAATCCAACCGGCTTTTGTCCGACACCTTGATCTCAGGCCGGATCGTCTCAATACCGGCCAGCTCCGTCACCACCCCATCGCTGATCGCCTCCGCCACCAGTCCATTGGTGCGGGAGGTGTTGACTCCGACCCAGGTTGTGCCTACCCGCACCATCTCCAGGGTATGGGCATACTTGCGCTTGGGGTTGTCAGACATGGAAATAAGCACCGGACTGCCCGGCTCCTTGCAGCCCAGCATGCTGCCGGAATTCGGGCAATGCACGGTGAGCAGTCTCCCGTCATCCATTTCCACATCTGCAAGAAACCGCTTGTACCGCAAAACAAGTTTTCCCGACTGCAAGGTCTGTCCAAATTGCATTTTTTTCATCCGCTCCGGTTGTTGTCGAGTATACTTACCGTAAATAATCTTTGAGCTGGATTCGTCCAGACTCGTCACACCGGCAAAAATCGATGTCCAGCCTTATGCAAACATCTGAAAACTGGATTCGGCTTTCGCCGAAATGACGGATTATCGCGGTTTTTGGCTTATTGCAAGTCCATTGTTTCTTGACCACAAACCCATACAACCACGAACACAACGCCTATAATGCCAGATACCCCGACAAAAAAAAAGGCTGTCGCCCTCCGCTACGACGTCACACAGGACCCGGCGCCCAAAATTGTTGCCAAGGGCACCGGTGAAATTGCCGCAAAAATCATCGCCCTGGCCAAAGAACACGGTATCCCCATCCAGGAAGATGGTGATCTGGTCGAGATCTTGGCCAAACTCGACCTGAATGCGGACATTCCTCCGGAAACATATCTGGTCGTGGCTGAAATCCTCGCCTTTATTTACCGGGCCAACACCAAAATGACGCCATCATAGCACCCCATATCCCTTTGCCTTTCTCCCGGCTCAGCTAGGAAAAATATACCTCCCCAGCACGTACATTCATTTTTTTGACACTCACTCTCCCGACCAACCCACCCGCAAACAACCACTCATCCTGCCGTATTCATTGAATTTACACCACAACATCCCGCCTCCCACAACTGACAGACAATTCCGGCACGCCTCTTGCAACAATAAAACCCAAACACACGAGAGGTATGCCATGTTCATCCACAACAGGCTCGGATTGTTGGAAAGCGTTGAAACCCTGCTCAATCAGGAACAACGACTCAATCAGGTGACAAACAACCTGGCGAACGTTGATACGCCTGGATTCAAGAAAGAAACCGTCACCTTCGACGAGATGCTCTACCAGGTCAACCAGACCCGCCAGCGGGTCGGCAAGGGCTTGCGCATCAACACGGTCCACCAGCAGGGCACTGTTCAAAAAACTGACGCTCCCTTTGATCTGGCCATTTCCGGAGAGGGCTTTTTCCGGGTCCAGACCCCGAACGGCGACCGCTACACCCGCGCGGGAAACTTCCAGCGCAACAATGAGGGAGTGCTGGTCACGGCCAATGGCTACCCGGTGCTCGGCGAGGGCGGAATCATCGCCATCACCGGCAACAAGATGGATGTGGCCCGCGACGGCCGAATCTATGTGGACGGCGTCCAGGTCAACCGTCTGAGCGTGGTCACTACCGACACGCAGGCCCTGAAAAAGGAAGGCGAAAATCTTTTCCGCCTTGAGGAAGGGGCTGCGGAAGAAGCCTCCCCCAATTTCCAGATCCTGCAGGGACATCTGGAAAAATCAAACGTGAATACCGTCACGGAAATGACGGAGATGATCGACCTGTACCGCGCCTACGAAGGGCAGCAGAAAATGATCCGGGCCGTGGACGACCTGGACGACCTTGCCGTGCGCAGGGTC
>JAHJTI010000082.1 GCA_018829945.1 Pseudomonadota bacterium
CTGCGCTTCACTGACCGGCACTCCCGTGAAAGCTGCCTTGGACCCACCCATGAAGAGGTGATCACCGACCTGATCCGGCTCAATGTGCATTCCTACAAGGAACTGCCCTTGAACCTCTACCAGATTCAGACCAAATTCCGGGATGAAATCCGGCCCCGCTTCGGTTTGATGCGGGGCAGAGAATTCATCATGAAAGACGGCTACAGCTTTGACGCCACCGAGGACGGTGCCGACGAGACCTACCGAAAGATGCACGAGGCTTACCACCGTATCTTCAACCGCTGCGGTCTGTCCTTCCGGGCAGTGGAAGCGGACACCGGCACCATCGGCGGCAGTTTCTCCCACGAGTTCATGGTTCTGGCCGACACCGGCGAAGACACCATAGTGATCTGCAAGGAATGCGAATACGCAGCCAATATGGAAAAAGCCCGCTGCCAGACACCGGCCGCTCCGACTCCGCCGCCCCTGCTCGCCCTAGAAAAAATCGAAACCCCGGGCAAGAAAAAGGTGACTGCGGTCACGGAATTCTTGAAAATTTCTCCCAAAGAGCTGATTAAAACCCTCGTTTATATGGTTGAAGAAAAACCGGTGGCGGTTCTTCTCCGCGGCGATCACGAAGTACAGACCGTCAAGCTGGCCAACGCATTGGGGGTGACCACCGACAACCTCCGACTGGCCGATGACAAAGAGATATTCGACTCCACCGGCACACCCAGCGGCTATCTCGGCCCCATCGGGCTGAAAATCCCGGTACTGGCAGACAATGAACTCACCCGGATGCACAATTTCGCCATCGGCGCCAATGAGAAGAATTTCCATCTGCTCAATGCCAATCTCAATCGCGACTTTACCCCGCAGACCATCACCGACCTGCGCCAGATCACCAGCGAAGACCGATGCCCGCTCTGCGGCGGTAGCCTTGAGTTGACCCGAGGCATTGAGGTGGGCCACATCTTCAAGCTTGGCACCAAATACAGCGAGGCGCTCAAGGCAAGCTTTCTGGACAATCAGGGCACGGAACAGCCTTTTATTATGGGCTGCTACGGCATCGGGGTCAGCCGCACCGTGGCTGCAGCCATCGAACAAAATCACGACAAGGACGGCATTATTTTCCCGCTGCCCATCGCGCCTTTTCAGGTCATTCTCCTGAACCTCTCACCCAAAGATGAGGCGATCACTGCTGCCGCCGACGAGCTGTATGGCCAGTTGGTCAATGCCGGAATCGAGGTCCTTCTGGATGACAGGGATGAACGGCCGGGAAGCAAGTTCAAGGATGCGGATCTCCTCGGCATCCCTTACCGGGTAATGGTTGGCAAGAGTTTCAGTGAAAAAGGTCTTGTGGAAATCAGGGCCCGGGCCACCGGTACCACTCTTAATCTGCCCCTGGCCGAAACCGGGCCAAAACTCGTTGAGCTGGTTCGCGAAGCACTGGTTGCACCGCAGTGATCAAGACAGACAAACATCAACACTATTGACAGCCGAATGGTTACGATAGAAAACATACTCGAACGGGCCAGGGGCTACATGCCCGAGGAAGATCTCGTCCTGCTCAGCAAAGCCCATGTCTTTGCCGAGGAATTTTATTCGGGCAAGCATCGTCTTTCCGGTCGGCCGTACCTGTACCACGCCCTCATGGTCACCGACATCCTGGCGACCATGCGTCTTGATGTTCCAACCCTCTGTGCCGGCCTCCTGCACGGCGTTCTCAAAAAGGCCGATAATCTCAAGGAGACGGAAAAAACCCTGCGCGAAACCTTTGGCGACGATGTCACCAATATCGTCAAGGGCACCACCAAGATCACCGATGTTCAGTTCAACAGCCATCTCGCCTACCAAGCGGAAAATATCCGGAAGATGCTCCTGGCCATGTCTTCCGACATCCGGGTATTGCTGGTGAAACTGGCCGACCGGTTTCACGATATGCAATCCCTTGGGTATGTCCCGCGCGACAAGCAGCTTGAATTTGCCCAGGAGACCATGGAACTCTATGCTCCCTTGGCCAGCCGTCTTGGAATCGACTGGCTCAAGCGTGAACTGGAAGATCTTTCATTCTCATATCTCCACCCGGAAGAACACGAGGATCTCGCCGCCAAGATCCATACCTCTCTCGCGGACCGGGAAACCTATGTCGATGAGGTTAAAGAGCTGCTCAACCGGAAACTGACCGAGCATGGCCTAAAGCAGTTCCGGGTGCTGGGTCGCCCCAAGCATCTCTACAGTATCTATAAAAAACTCGTGGCCCAGAGCATCACCTTTGAAAAGGTATACGACAAGGTTGCTTTCAGGATCATCGTACCCACCATCAAGGAGTGCTACGAAGCACTGGGCATCATTCATTCTTTGTGGCCGCCGGTGGACGGGCGCTTCAAGGATTTCATCAGCACCCCGAAAAGCAATATGTATCAGTCGTTGCACACTTCGGTGGTCGGGTTGCGCGGGGAGTTCATGGAGGTCCAGATCCGCACCGAGGAAATGGATCAGATCGCCAAGGAAGGTATTGCCGCTCACTGGGCATACAAGGAAGGCAAGTCCATCACTTCAAAGGACGCCAAGCTTTTCAAGTGGCTCAAACAACTGGTGCACACCCTCCAGGAACTGGAAGACCCAAAAGAATTTCTCGATGCCGTAAAGGGGGAACTCTACGAAGAGGAAATTTTCGTTCTGACCCCCACTGGCGAGGTAAAGGAATTTCCCAAGGGCAGCACTCCCATCGACTTCGCCTACAGCATCCATACCGAAGTCGGCAACCGCTGCACCGGGGCAAAGATCAACGGCATGATCGCTCCACTCAAAACCCAGCTCAAAAACGGGGATCTGGTCGAGATTCTCACCTCGGCCAAGCAGAAACCTAACCGTTCCTGGCTTAACCTTGTCAAAACCGCACGGGCAAAAAGCCGGATTCGTCAGTGGCTTAATCAGGAGGAACGGGAAAAAACCTTGCAAGTCGGTCGGGAAATCTGCGAGCGGGAGCTGAAACGACACAACTTCAGCCTGAAAAAACTGATCAAAACCGGCCATCTCAAGGAACTCCTCAAGACCATCGCCTGCAATTCTCTGGATGATCTCATGCGCCGTGTAGGCTCAGGGAAGATGACGGTTCAGTCCATCATTAAAGAGCTGCAGCCCGAGGAAATTCGGGAGACCCTGCCGGAGAATATTATTCAGGAGGCGATCGCGTCCAAGGGTGGAAAGAAACGGGACCGGGACAACATTATTCTGGTGAGCGGAGCGGATAATGTCCTCACCAAGATCAGCCATTGCTGCATGCCGGTTCCGGGAGACGAGATCGTGGGCTTCATTACCTCCGGGCGGGGCATTTCCGTGCACAAGGCATCGTGCCCAAACCTCACGGCCTCGGACCAGCAGCGCCTTATCGCCGTCAGTTGGGCCGAGGACATCAAAACCACCCATCGGGCCCAGATCCAGGTTATCGCCCGTGACCAGAAAGGATTCCTGGCCTCGCTCAGCAATACGATCAGCCATGACGACGCAAATATCCTCACCCTTGAAGCCACAACCTCAAGCGGCGGAATCGCCAAAATTTCCATTATTGTCGAAATAAACAGCAGGGAGCATCTCTTGCGCCTGCTCCAGCACTTGCAGCAGCTTGATGGTGTTATGGAGGCGAAAAGAGCCTGAGAGCTTGAAGAGAGGAGATCACGCGATTACAGAGAATGGTTGCCCACTGCAGGCACAGTTACACATAAAAAAAAGCCCCAACTTCTCGGCAAGAAGCTGGGGCTATCAAAACAAATTTTGAAAAATGTTCAGGCAGGCTTGACCACGGCACCGGAGCGGATACAACGGGTGCATACACGTACATGCAGACCATTGCCTCCTGAAGTAGCCATTCTGACCCGCTGCAGATTAGGCAACCAGCGCCTTCTGTTCTTATTGTTGGCATGGCTTACATTATTGCCGGTGGTCGGACCTTTTCCACAAATAGCACATTTTTTTGACATAATAAAACTCCTTTAACACACCGCAACAGCGGGTATCTTGAAATCACCATACAGAGACGGTCTGATTCTTTCCAGCCATGCCCCTTTTCAAAGAGGAAAATTTATACACCGTCTCCCCTCTCTTGACAAGTCTTTTGTTCTCTTTTTTTCTCTTCGCCGCAAAAAGCTCAATCCGAAGAAAAAACCCGGAACAAACCGGGCACGATGGTGTCATCATAACAAAGAGAGCTATACCATCCTCCTGCTTCTCTTCACCGACATGGCACAGAATCGTGGCTTACTTACCAGTTCGCCCCTCGTCCCATTAGGATTTTTCTATTGACAGCCCAAGGCAAACATGAGTAGAGATTACAGACAATTACCCAATGCGGCACATTGCCACCCAGACAAAATCATCTGTCTTTTCTTCCATATACTTCCCCAAAAACCCATTTTCTAGACAAGGCGCATATGAAAAAAATTGAAAACATGGCGTGGCGTTTTTTCGCATCCGTCAGGCTTGCTCTTTTTGCCCTGCTGATCCTGGCCACGACCTCAATCATCGGCACGCTTATTCCCCAGAAGAACCCTCCTGAATTTTACGTTGATGCCTTTGGTCCGCGCACCGCGCAGTTTTTCCAGATGCTCGATGTCCCGGATATGTATAATTCCTGGTGGTTTATCTCTCTGCTACTCCTGTTCAGCATCAATCTTATTGTTTGCACCATTGATCGGTTGCCCAACGTATGGCAAATGGTCGTGATGAACAATCTTGACACCGACCCGGAGCGGCTTAAAAAAATGCCGAACTCCAAGGTGTTCCTTGCCAGCGGAGAGGTTGGAGCCCTTACGGGTGTCGCCACCACTCTTCTTGCCAAAAAAGGCTGGAAAGCGCAGCATGAGAATAAACCGTCCGGCACCCTGCTCTTTTCCCAAAAAACCGCATGGAGCCGCCTTGGGGCGTATGCGGTTCACCTGAGCATTCTTCTCATTTTTGCCGGGGCCATCATCGGCTCTCTGTTCGGATTCAAGGCAGGCGTCATGATTCCGGAAGGAGGGGCCACCGACACTGTTTATGAAACAGGCAGCGAAAAACCAATCCCCCTTGGCTTCTCCGTGCAGTGTGACGATTTCAATCTCTCATTCTATGCTGACGGAGCAACCCCAAAGGAGTTTCGTTCCGACCTTACGGTTCGGGACGATGCGGCAAACAAGACCTTCAGTCGGAGCATTATTGTCAACGACCCCATGGACTACAAAGGTATAACTTTTTACCAGTCCAGCTACGAGCCCATGCAGGGATTCAACATCAGCATCACCAACAAAGCTACCAACGTCCGGCAAAATTTCCAGATTCCTTTTGGCCAGAAAATTCATTGGCCTGATACCGATATCGATTTCGGCGTAATCAACCAGCAAGTCCGCAGCCGTATGGGTGACGTCGCTTCGCTCAAGGTATGGTTTTCCAATGGTCAGGGTGAACCCAACGTTTTCTGGATGGACAACAACGCTATCCAGGCGATTACCACCCCAACGGCAACCTATGAATTCCAGGCAAGCCAAGTGTATGCCACCGGACTTCAAGTGGCGAAAGACCCTGGCGTCTGGACTGTCTATGCCGGTTGCACCCTTATGTTGATAGGCCTCTACGTAGCTTTCTTCCTTTCGCATCGAAGAGTTTGGGTTTATATTGATAAAGATGAAAACGAAGGTCGCTGCCGGATACTGGTTTGTGGCGCCACCAGTAAAAACAAGATCGCCTTTGATAAAGAATTTGCCGCCCTTGTCGAGTGTTTCACACAAGACTCCACGTTTCAAAACGCTTAAGGATATGCCATGAACAGTTCACAACTTCTGGGCATTACAACGTTTGCCTACCTTTTTTCAGCAATTCTCTACATTGCGATCTTTGTCTTTCGGGCAAAAAAAATTGGCCTTATCGCCACAGTACTCACTATTGGGGCATTTCTTGTCAATACCGCCGGAATCGGTATGCGCTGGTACGAATCACACCAGATGGGTATCGGCTACGCCCCCCTTTCCAACATGTACGAATCCCTGGTTTTTTTCGCATGGTCCATTGCTATTTGCTACCTCGGCCTTGAATTGAAGTACAAAAACAGAGTTCTGGGCGCTTTCTCTATGCCATTCGCCGCTTTGGCTATGATCATGGCTGGCCTCAAGAACCCCGACATCAAACCGTTGATTCCGGCCTTGCAGAGCAACTGGCTCATCGCTCACGTTATCACCTGTTTCATCGGCTATGCGGCTTTTGCCGTGGCATGCGGCATGGGCATGATGTATCTTCTCAAGGATCGAAAAGCTAATGAAGACCCTAACTCCCTCCTTGCTTCGCTGCCAGATCTTAAACTTATCGACGACATCGTCCACAAAACCATCCTCTTCGGGTTTCTTTGGCTCTCTGCCGGCATCATAACCGGTGCGGTCTGGGCCAACTCCGCCTGGGGCACCTACTGGAGCTGGGACCCGAAAGAAACCTGGTCGCTGATCACCTGGTTTGTCTACGCAGCAACCTTGCATGCCAGATTCACCAGGGGATGGGGGGGGCGACGCATCGCCTGGCTGGCCATCATCGGCTTTTTTTCGGTAATCTTCACCTATTATGGTGTCAACTACCTTCTTTCCGGTCTGCACAGTTACGGAGGTGGCTGATTCGCCACCACACAAGCAGCAAACAGAACAGGATTAAAATGTTCTTCCTGCTTGACAAGCTTAAGCAAGTGGGTTTATAACAGCATCATTTGTAAGTGAATGGGTATTCATAACCCAATTTTATAAACCAACTGTTTTAAGGGAGAAACACAATGAAGAGAACCATCATCTGTTCCGCTGCGTTTGCGCTTGTTTTCGGTTTTGCTGTTGCCAGCAACACACTCGCTGCCGACAAAGGCCCTGCCGACATCACCCTGAAGACCGAAGCTGCCAAGAAACCTTCCGTATTCCCTCATGCCAAGCATCAGGCTACGATTGAATGCGACATCTGCCACAAGGACGCCAACTACCCGGCCGACAAGAAGTGGGATATGAAGAAAGGCCATGCGCTCTGTCAGACCTGCCACAAAGCTAAGAACCAGGGCCCGACCAAATGTGACGGCTGCCACAAGAAGTAAGCTTTCTGCTTCTTAAGGCACAAAAAAAGGCTGCTCAATTGAGCAGCCTTTTTTTGTGCCTTATATACCAGCCCCTGCAACCAAGGGTCAATCACCAGCCAGGTTTCTCCCTGACTGATCGCTCACCCCTGATCACAGAACCATGATCGCTACGAGCCAAATATTCCGAAACACTTCTTAACCCACAATCTCCAAGTTCCAACCCCACTTAGAGCATTGCCTCAGGTTCAACCCCATTGCCCTGCTTTGCCAACGATACTACGCTGCAAATAGCAGCAATTGCGGAAAATGGTCCCAACAAGAGAAACAAAGCAAAGGTTGCAACTCCCCAGGCAGCCTCGCTGACCTTGCGAAAGGAAACCTTGGCAGGTGCATTTCCTTCTGTTTCGTCCACACCCAAAACACCGATATTGATTTTGTCAAGAAACTGCGTGATGGTGGTCATTGTCGTTCTCCTTTTCTAATAGAAGTCGCCATTACTCAGGCGGCAACATCTCCTGAACGCTTATCCAAACTGATCTTTCTGGGAACAAGCCCACTGGACATAAAAGCCGTACACTGCTTTCTTTTCTCAAAGGAACAATCAGCAATGTTCCAGCAAGGGGTGTACTGTAAAAGCTTCTTGATTGCAGCGATGCTGATGCCATGCTCATGGATCATGTCTCTTAGGCATTGAATCCACTTGATGTCATCCATGGTGTAGTAGCGCCACTGCCCCTTTCGTAAAGGCTTGACCAGATTTTCCCGTTCATAGATCCTCAAGGTTCGCGGATGCACTTCCAGCATTTTCGCCGCGGTTCCTATGGTGAAGATTGCCTTGTTGTCAGATATCATTGTCTCTACTCCGGTTTGAAGCTTCCCTCGGGCGAGAAATCCCGCCCGAGAGGAAGGTCATTTGTCTTTACTCAGCCTCGCTGTGGCAGCAATCAATGTTTACCGCTGAACCTGAAGGCCTTGCCGAAAAACCGCTCCCCGAGAAGGAAGCCGAGGCCAACTAAGCCGAAACCACCCAAGGCGACCAGGAACTCGGATACAGAAGGAACATAAGAAAGATAGGTCGGCAGTTCGTCCCAGCCGTTGTAGATGGGTACGATCTGACCGGCGACCACGATGTCGTAGCGCTGAAAGTACGCACCAACCAAAACCATGAGTGCCGCAGCAGACAATGCCTGCTGGCTTTTCATCCGAGACAGGGTCATGATCACGATGGGAGCAAGCATGCCGACCACGGTTTCAAATACCCAGAAATTCATGGAGAGCGGACCCTGGATCAGACTCAGGGCGGCAAGACGAGCCTCCTCGGTGCCACCGGAAAAAGCGGCGATGAATTTCCAGGTCGTGGCGATGAGCAGCAGGACCAGGGTGCTGAACATTACCTTACCAGCGCCCTGAAGACCTTCACGGGTTGTCGGGCTCATTTCCTCATTGCGAATCTTGTAAGCCCAATTGCTGAACAGAATAATCGCCGCAGAACCGGTCATCACTGCTGAGGCAAGAAAATACACCGGCAACTGAGAACCGTACCAAAAGGGACGCGCGGAAAGGGTCGCGAACACGGCGCCAAGGTTTGTATTTGCGGCAAGTTCTGCTACAGCACCAAGTACGCCAAGGGTAACAGCAAGAGAGTACTTTTTAGTCAGGATCAGATAGAATTCAACAAACATGAAGCCGACAGCCATGCTGTACAAAGTTCCCATCCACCAGATATTGGAAGTCAGATTCGGGGAGAGCATGTTATAAAGAAGCATGCGGTGAGGATTTTCAAGCTCAAGGCCAATGATGAGAAATCCGCCGAAGATGACCACTATGGAGAGATACACCATGCGGTTGGCGAGCGGGGTCAAACGGTTGTGCCCGAAGATGTGGCTCAGTACGGCAAGAAGACAAAGTCCGGTGGAAATGATGGCGAAATAAGCATAATTCGCAATCAGGATACCCCAAGGCATCTGCCTGGTGTTGTTAAAGGCATGTTCGTGGCCGACAACCTGGGCATACAGACCAGCACCTATACCGACAAGGACCAGAACCGCGCACAAAATTGTGGCTTTGGTAACGGTCGGGGTAGCGACCTTTTCCTCTGCCACCTCAGCGATTGAGAATGCGTTCAACATGGTTTTTCCTCCCTAAAATTTTTACGTACAGATTAACAGTTAGTTTGTAACTCACTCCCGGCCAGGGAGTTATTTTGCAAAACCTTTTTAATTTTCGATTTCCGCCTGCATCAAACAGTTGCTGATATTTTCTGGAGCACGATCTACTTTCCGGGCCGCCACCCGCTGATTGAGGAGCTTTTCCTCTCCAGAATATTTGCCAAACTCTCCCCGGCCACCTCCTTTTCTATGCATACGCTTATTCCGCAATGGGCTTTTCCCGCGCATCCA
>JAHJTI010000329.1 GCA_018829945.1 Pseudomonadota bacterium
TCGGTGGATGAAGATCCGCTCCTCATCGGTCACCCGGCTGCGGTCCTTGAACTCCTCGCCATCCCCTTCACCGGCTCCTCGGCCATGGCCCTTCTTTTGTCCACGGACAAGCTCACGGTTAAGCGATTGCTTGGTGCATCCGGCCTGCGCACCCCGGCCTTTTTCATCTACGAAGGCACCGAGGTGCTGCGGCCAGCCGGTCTAACTTTCCCGGTGATCCTCAAGCCTCGCTTCCAGGACGCCTCCATCGGCATCGACCAGGAATCGGTGGTCGAACACAGCACCGAGCTTCTCCCGAGGCTGGAAGAATATTACGCCCGGTATGGCACCATTCTGGTGGAAGAGTATGTCCTTGGCCGGGAATTCAATGTCTCGCTTTTCGGTTACCCCCACGCCGAAGTCATGCCCTTGGCGGAAATCGATTTTTCAGGTTTTCCCAACGATCTCCACCGGATCGTCAGCTACAAGGCAAAATGGGACGAGGATTCCTTCGAGTACCACAACACCCAACGGGTTTTTCCGGACAATCTGCCCGAACCCTTGCAACAGACCATGCGGCGCATGTCCCGGGAGTGTTTTACCCTTTTCGGTCTGCGTGATTACGCCCGGGTGGACCTGCGTCTCGACGGACAGGGGCGCCTTTCCATTCTTGAAGTCAACGCCAATCCCTGTATCAGCCCGGATGCCGGTTTCCCTGCAGCCCTGGCCGAAAACTCTATGAGCTACACAGAGATGGCCAAAGAATTCATCCGTTTCGTTTCCATGCGAGTCCCCCTATGATATCCATCAGGCCCGTTGAAACCAAAGACCGCACCCAGCTTCTTGAGCTGGTGCGTCTGCAGGAAAATTTCAATGCCCAAGAGGTGGAGGTGGCCATCGAGGTCATTGATGACACCTTGAATCCGGAAAAAAACGACTACCGGATTCTGATTGCCGTATCTGGCGAGAAAAAAGTGGTCGGCTTCATCTGTTACGGGGAAATCCCCATGACCGATCGCCGCTTCGACCTCTATTGGGTGGCGGTGGACCCAGCCCTGGGCAGACAGGGGATAGGGCGGCAACTGCTCGCGCAGATGGAGGCGGAGCTTGGCGCACAAGGACCTGCCAGGGTTTATGTGGACACCTCATCCACACCGGGCTATGATTCGGCTCGCGGTTTTTATGAGAAAAACGGCTACCAGGTAGCCTGCGTTTTTCATGATTTTTACCGGGGCGGCGACGACAAGGTCGTCTACCTCAAGGAACTCTGACCATGTTTTGCATCCGCCGGATCTATGACAACACCCTCTCCGTCGACCGGGAGGCCATTGCCCAGGTACAACAGATATTGCGCAGCCAATTCTCCGCGATCTCGGAAAGCGATATCACCAGCCTTGCCCAAAAGCTCTCCAATCCGTTGAAATACCGCTTCCGCACCATTCTCTTTGTTGCCCATGATATGAAACACCGGGTCAAGGGCTTTGCCCTGCTCAACCATGCCCCGGATCTCTCCTTCTGCTTTCTTGATTTCATCTCCGTGGACCCGAAATCCGCAGCAGGCGGTATCGGCGGCGCCCTGTATCAAAGGGTCCGGGATGAGACCTATACTCTGGGCGGCGCCGGGATATTCATGGAATGCTTGCCCGACGATGCGAAGCTCTGCCAGGATCCGGCCACGGTAAAGCAAAGCCGGGCACGGCTCAAGTTTTACGAACGCTTCGGGGCCTTGCCCATCATCAATACGGCCTACGAAACTCCGTTTAAGCCGGAATACGATTGCCCTCCCTATCTGGTCTACGACAACCTCGGCAGCGGTAAGCCCCTTGCCAGGGGCACAGCCCGCGAGATAGTGCGCGCCATCCTTCTTCGCAAATACGGCAAGGATTGCCCCACAGGCTATATCGATATGGTGGTGGAATCCTTCCGCGACGATCCCGTGCTGCGCCGCGCTCCCCGCTATATCATCAAAGAGCCGGCCCGGAAGCCGGACGTTAAATTCGTGGACAGACAGATCGGCCTCATCGTCAACGAAAAACACGACATCCATCATGTCCATGAACGCGGTTACGTTGAGGCGCCGGTACGGATCTCCTCGATCCTGAAGGGCATCGCGGGCACCGGCCTGTTCGACCGCATGCCGGCCCGCCATTTTCCCGAACAACACATCAAAAAAGTGCATGACCCGAAATTTGTCGAGTACCTCAAACAGGTCTGCACCCGCCTTGAACCGGGAAAATCCGTGTACCCGTATGTCTTTCCCATCCGCAACGCGGCGAGACCGCCCAAGGAGCTGCCGGTGCGGGCAGGCTACTTCTGCATCGACACCTTCACCCCCTTGAACCGCAATGCCTATAAGGCGGCCAAGGGTGCGGTGGACTGCGCCCTGACCGCGGCACACCTCCTTGAAGAAGGCTACCGGATGGCCTATGCCCTGGTCCGACCGCCGGGCCACCATGCCGAAAGCCGGGTTTTCGGCGGGTTCTGCTATTTCAACTCGGGCGCCATTGCCGCCAATTATCTCAGCAAAGAAGGAAGGGTGGCGATGCTTGATATCGATTACCACCATGGCAACGGCACTCAGGATATTTTTTATAAACGTAGCGACGTGCTGACCTTATCAATCCACGGTCACCCCAGCTTTGCCTACCCGTATTTTTCCGGCTTCAGTGAAGAGGTGGGAGAAGAGGAAGGCAAGGGATACAACCGCAACTATCCCCTGCCCGAAGAGTTGGACGGCGCAGGCTATCGGCCGGTACTTGCCAAGGCTATCAAACGCATCCGCGCCTTTAAGCCGCGTTTTCTAGTGGTGGCTCTGGGACTTGATCCGGCAAAAGGAGACCCGACCGGCACCTGGTCGCTCTCCGGAGCCGATTTTGAAGAAAACGGCCGAATGCTCGGGAGCTTGAAGCTGCCCACGCTGGTCGTACAAGAAGGGGGATACCGGACCCGCTCGCTGGGCTCCAATGCGCGTCATTTTTTCCTGGGACTCTGGGAAGGCATGCACGGAAACAATCACCCCTGAGCCGGACAAAAAAACCCCCTTTCCCGGGGAGGGGGGAAAGGGGGTTCAAGGGGAAGGGAACAACGGAGAAAAAATCTCCCCCTCTGCGGATGCGGCAGCGGAGGAGAGGAAAACCATTTTTATTTCAGGGCGTCGTACACCTTGCCCACCAGATCGGCCCCGGGAGTCAAGGTCTTGTCGCCGGCTTCCCAGCGAGCCGGACACGCCTCGGCAGGATTAGCCGCCACATAGACGCTGGCCTTGAGTTTTCTGACAAGTTCCTTGGCATTGCGGCCGACGTTATAAAAATTCACTTCGGAGGCGACCAGTTTGCCTTCTGGACTGATGATAAACGTGCCGCGCAGGGCCAACCCCGTATTATAGTCATAGACGCCGAACAATTTTGCCACCGTGCCAGTTGGGTCCGCAGCCATGGGGTACTTGGCATTCTCCAGGAATTTCTCTTCCCGCTTCCAGGCCAGATGGGTGTAAACGGTATCAGTGCTCACCGTGATCACCTCGGCACCGGCCGCTGTCAGCTCCGCGTATTTATCAGCCAGGTCGCCCAGTTCGGTTGAGCAGACAAAGGTGAAATCCGCCGGGTAAAAAACCAGAATTGTCCACTTGCCTGCTTTTTTAAGCTTCTCCAAAGACACCGTGCCGAAACCGTAGTCGGTGGTCTCATAGGTTTCCATGGTGAAATCCGGGACATTCTGACCAACCTGCAAACCGCCGCAACAATTTTCCGACATGATATATCTCCAAGTAAAAGGTGTGAATAAAATTAATTAGCTCGTGTTTGATAAAAATTATCACTTGGGAGACATAAAGTCAAACCTTTTTTGTCCTATTTGTGTAAAAAATAAAAGGTGCAATTATTCTGACATGTTACAAACTTTATAGTTTTCTGTCGGCTCTAAACCCCCCGACACAGCGCTATAAATCCCTTGTACTTTTTCGCACTTCGCGGTCTATCAGGGAAAAGAAAGAGAGGGGGTGCTTGACACTCTCCCTCTTTTTCCCGTAAATTCACTATATGTTTATACCACGGAGAAAAATAATCCTGACCGGCTACCGGGCCACCGGCAAAACCCTGGTGGGGCTGATGCTGGCCCAGCAGCTGAATCTCGAGTTTATCGACATGGACGAGATGCTCGTGACCAGGGCAGGACAGTCCATCCGCCAGATCGTCGCCCAGCAGGGCTGGGGACAGTTCCGCCTCTTGGAACGCGACCTGCTGGCCGAAATGGTCTGCCGAAAAGACGTGGTCATTTCCACGGGGGGCGGAGCGATCCTGCATCAGGATATCTGGAACCTCTTGCGGCAGACCGGTCTCACCGTCTGGCTCACCGCTGATATCGATACCATCTGCCACAGACTCTCAGCAGACGCAAACAGCGCAATCCAGCGGCCAACCCTCACCGACTCGGACATCTATGCCGAGGTGGCCCAGGTGCTGGCCGAAAGGGATCCCCTGTATGAAAAAGGATCGCATCTCTCCGTGGATACCAGCAACAAAACCGCGGGTGAAATCGTGCATATTATTGAAAAGGCCTTGGGAGACGACGAGTTTCTTCGCACCGTCGAAGCCTCGCTTCCCAAAGACCCCATATACTGTTAGTTATCGCGCAGATAGGCGTACACCCCGAAAATAAGCGGTTGCAGGGTGCCGTAGATGCGCGAAAGAGGCCTATCCGTTATACACTCGTATGCGGACAGATCGATGACAGCTAAGCGAGCGCAACGAGACTGCGAAGCAGCTGCGGTGCTCTGTGACCGCGTACCCCATATACTGTTAGGGACTAATATTATGGCTGGAAATACCTTTGGCTCTGTTTTTCGCGTAACCACCTGGGGCGAATCCCACGGTACAGCGGTGGGCGCCACCCTGGATGGCTGCCCTCCCGGTCTGCCGCTCACCGCTCTGGATATCCAGACGGAATTGGACCGCAGGCGCCCCGGCAAGGGCGGGCCTGCCGCCAGCCCGAGAAAAGAACCGGATGCAGTGGAGATCCTCTCCGGGGTCTTTGAGGGAAAAACCACCGGCACCCCAATTGCCCTGGCCATTTTCAACAAGGATGCCCACAGCAAATCCTACGACAATCTCAAAGATATCTTCCGGCCGGGGCATGGCGACATCACCTATCTTGCCAAATACGGCCTCCGCGATCACCGGGGCGGCGGCAGGGCCTCGGCCCGGGAAACCGCAGGCAGGGTGGCTGCCGGAGCCGTGGCCAAAAAGCTTCTTGGCCTGCATGGCATCACGGTTCTGGCTTACACCGTGGCAATGGGCGAGGTCACCACCGCCAATCGGTATCTGGCCGAAATCAACGAAAACCCGCTGTTCTGCCCGGACAACGAGGCGGCAACCACAATGATCAGCCATATCGAGACGGTCCGTAAAGAGGGAGACACTCTGGGCGGTATTGTCGAGATTCTGGTCACCGGTTGTCCGGCAGGCTTAGGCGAACCGGTGTTTGAAAAACTCGACGCAGCCCTGGCAGGAGCGCTGATGTCCATCGGCGCGGTCAAAGGGGTGGAGATCGGGGCCGGTTTTGGAGCTGCTGCCATGCGGGGTTCGCAGAACAACGATGTCATCCTGCCCGATGGTTTTGCCACCAACAACAGCGGCGGCATCCTCGCCGGGATTTCCAACGGCGACGCCATCGTGACCCGGGTTGCGGTCAAGCCCATCCCCTCCATCAGCAAGGAACAGCAAACCATCAACTTGGCCCACGAGCCGGTCACGGTCAGCATCGGCGGCAGGCACGACATCTCCGCCATCCCTCGGATCATCCCGGTCTGCGAGGCCATGGTGGCTCTAACCCTGGCCGATCATCTGCTCAGGCAGAAAGTCATCGCCTAGCCACACATTACAAGGAAAACGACATGAAGCCAGCCTCTCTTCTTCTTTGCGTTTTTCTTTGTATTACCTGCGCCGGCTGTACATCAAAAGAACAGGTATATGAGCATCTTTACAGTGGTGTTACGATGCGTGAACGAATGGAGCAGCATCCGGTTGACCTTCCGCTGCAAGACAATGTCTCCTATGATCGATACACAAAGGAAAAAGACTCTGCCCTCGACAAGATGCCGTCGCTTCCTCTTCCTGCGGACAAGGTGGAATAATTGACTCTGCTTTCCTCACAAAAACTCACGCCCATACATTCCGGTCGGAGAAGACATGCCCTCTGAGTCTCGTCATTATAAAAAAATCAACAACGTCTGGATGCTGACCCGCGAATACGACGGGCTGGCCGGAGCCGGCGGGGTCAAGGATGTCGCCCGGCAATTGGCCGAATCTCTGGCCCGCTCGGGCCGCAAGGTCAGTGTGGTTCTGCCGCTCTACGGCTTCATGGACCCACAGCAGCTTGGCTTTACGCCGCTGGATATTTCTTTTGAAATCGACCTGAACTATGCAACGGAGCCGCGCCGGGAGTATGTGCGGATCTTTGCCAAACACCGCGGGGCCGAAGGAAAAAAGGGCTCGCTTGCCATTTATCTGGTCGACGCGGCCCGCTATCTGGAGAAAAAAAGCGTCTACACCTATACGGCGGAGGACGAAGCCCTCGACCCCTTCCACCATCAGGGCTCAGGCCACTTTGACTACTTCGCCATGAACGTCCTGCTGCAGAAAGCGGCTGCCGCCCTGATGATCCACTTGGGCGAAAGACCCGACATCATCCACTGCCACGACGGCCATACCGCGATCCTGCCGGCAATACTCCGCGAGACAGAAGGCTTTCGCCATTACTTTGCCAAAACCGGCTGCGTGGTGACCATCCATAACGCCGGGATCGGCTACCACCAGGAAGTGGGCGATCTGCCCTTTGCCGAGGCGATTACCGGTCTGCCTGGCGCGCTGATCACCAACAACCTGCTGGACGAAAAATTCGACCCTTTCCTCGCAGCCTCGCCCTATGCGGCCATGAATACGGTGAGTGAAAACTATGCCCGGGAACTGCGGGAAACCGACGACGATGTGCTGACCGGCTGGCTCGGCCACCGGCTTCTGGCCCGGGGTGTGGTGCTCAAGGGCGTGACCAACGGCATCAACCCGGCGGATTTCGACCCACGAAAACCGAAAGCATTGGGTCTTACCGCCGCCTTCAACCCAGCCGGCGGCGATCTGGCAGGCAAGGCGCAATGCCGCCAGAACCTGTACCAGGCCATTAACAAACAGAGCTTGAACACGGTCCGTCAAACCGGCACTCTGGAAAACCGGCCTGGCAACCCGCTATTCACCTTTGTCGGCCGCCTCTCTTCCCAAAAAGGGGTGGACAAGCTGTTGGGTGCCCTGGAAACCTTGCTGCCCCTGGACCAGAATTTCCAGGCCCTGATCCTGGGCTCTGGCAGCAAGGATATTGAAGATGCTCTGGCCGGTTTGGCCGCTTCGCCAAAAAATCTCGGACGTATCTGCCTGTTGCGGGGGTACGACCAGCAGCTTGCCACACGCATCTACGCGTCGGGCGATTTCTTTCTCATCCCCTCCCGCTACGAGCCCTGCGGCCTCACCGACTATATCGCCCAACTCTTCGGAAACCTGCCCATCGTCCATCACATCGGCGGCCTGGTCAAGGTGAAGGACGGAGAAACCGGTTTTTCATACCCGGAACACAAATCCGCGGCCCTTATGGGCGCCATGCAGACAGCCCTGCACACCTTTCGTAAAAATCCCAAAAAAATCCAGGCCATGCAACAGGCCGCCATAAAGGAAATTCACGACACCTACACCTGGGATAAAGTGCTGACCCGCTATTTATCGCTTTATCACGAGGCGCTTTCACAGGTACAATAGAATATCTGCAGAAAACCAGCCGCACGGACGACAGATATCCTCAGTAAAAAACACCTCAAGGAGACTGGCATGGCGATACGGATAGGCATCAACGGTTTTGGCCGAATCGGCCGCAACATCTTTCGAGCCATCGACA
>JAHJTI010000340.1 GCA_018829945.1 Pseudomonadota bacterium
AAGCACCAGTTTGAATCAATTTCCGAGTTGTTGAGAGCCTATCATGTTTAGGAGTTGAATGGAGTTTGACACCGATCAGCTACCATACTGAAAAGTCTTAAACTAGCGCCATTCAAATCTGTCCCCTTTTTACCAGTATAACGGCAAGCCAATAGCCATCGACTACATACCTCCGAGTTTTGGTAGAACCGCGGTGGCGAAACTCAAAACAAAAAAGAAGCCACACATATCTGTGGCTGTCGTCAGCAAAGGGCTGGATACCAGGGCTGGATCAATTTTCAACCTTTTGAGGAGGAGAGGAAGCATGCCGCCCAGGGTAACTGAAACGAGAGTGTTGGCTGCCAAAGCCCCGCCGATCACAATTCCGAGCCATGGATTTCCTTTCCATAAATAGGCCACCCCGCCAAGTAGCAACCCAAGCACCAAGCCATTGATGATGCCGATCTTGGCCTCCTTTACTAATACCCAGAGCAGTTCTTTCGGCCGAACCAGACCAAGGGAGAGTTCCCGCATGGAGACCGCCGCAGCCTGGTTGCCAGAACAACCACTCATGTCGCTGACCATCGGAAGAAAAACCGCCAGGGTAATCACTGCTGCAAGAGTGTCTTGATACATAGCAATAACACTAGCTGCGATGATATTGAGGACAATGTTCATACTCAACCAGGACAGGCGGCGTCCAGAGCGGGAGAACAACGGCATTGTTCGGAACTCTTCACCGCCGATGATACCGCTCAGGCGCAGAAAGTTTATTGTTTTCCGCTTATTTACTGCTTCCTCAATGTCCTGGGGCAGAACAACGCCGACCAAACGACGTTCAGCATCCACGACAGGTACGCCGAAAAGGTGATGATCCTCAAAAAAGTCTTCAAGCTCACCAAGAGATGCCTTGTCTGATACACTAAGAGGCTCAGGTATCATTACCTGGGTAAGAAGAGTCTCATTGGCAGGGAAAAGCAGGTCGTGTATACGAAGCACCCCTGCCAGTTTCTCTTCCCGGTCAACAACGTAAAAATATTGGACATGGTAATCAACATATTCACTTCGATTGGTTTGCAGATCATCAAGCACGTCCTGGATAGTATTGTCTGTTTTGTAGACAAGAAATTCAGAAATCATGAGTCCGCCGGCACAATCCGGCGCGTACTCGAGCATCATTCTCGCCTCTTTGGCGTCTTCCGTGCCCATTTTTGCTAAAATCGCCTGACTTACATCCGCATCCATTTCTCCCAGGACGTCGACAAGATGATCACTGGATAGTTCCTCCATAATAGCTGCCGCTTGTTCCGAAGGCATATCCTCCACGAGATCAGCGGCCTGGGCTTCCGGGATGTCCTCAATAACATCGGCGGCATCCTCGGGGCTAAGAAGAAAGAAAAGCTTAAGCTGTGCTTCGGCTGTCAGTCGAGAAATGCCCCTGGCGGTCTCCGGGGGACTGAGAGTCTCAATGAAACGTACCAATTCAACAGCGTCCTCTGCTGCGATAAGTTCACTGAGCGTTTCCTCGACGGGAGTTAAATGTATCATATTGTTCTTCTCGACCTTGTATACAGAATTATAAATTCACGTGTAAAATCAGAGTGTTCCAGCAGTGTTGTTTGTTTTGTTGTACCTAGCGATCTACTTCCGCCACAGAACGCAAAGCTAAAACGCGCGTTTAGCCGAGGTTGAGCAGGTTCAAATTGTATGGAAATGGCCGAAGGCGATAAAACAGGAGTGCTCGCGCGTCGTTCTTGATTGATCTGTTGTATGTATTTTCTTTATTTTCAGCTCGTTTCACTGTTGTCTGGCTCAAAGGAAACCAGGCCCCGCCCCCATTTTCTCTTTCGCCTATGCCATGACTTGGGCAATGACCCGCGAAAGCTCCTGAAGTTGATATGGTTTTACAATTGCCGAACAAAAACCATGCTCCCTGAAATTTGCCATGATTGGATCATTAGAATATCCACTGGAGACAATAATTTTGGCCATGGGATCGATCTTGAGTAACTCCTGCACAGCGTCTTTCCCTCCCATGCCGCCGGGTATTGTCAGATCCATAATTACAATGTCGATATTTTTCCCCGTTTCGCCATATATGCTGATCGCTTCCTCTCCATCTGCCGCAAGAACAACCTTGTGCCCAAGTTTGGTTAGCATTGCCTCAGAGACCTTCCTGACCATGACCTCATCATCCATAACCAATATTCTAAGATTTTGAACATCAAACACAGGCTGTGGTTTGGCAGGGATTTCCAAGGTCTGCTCTGAGGCGGGAAGATATATGAGAAAGGAAGTGCCGACCCCAACCTCAGACTGTGCGTATATGTCGCCTAGATGCCTGGTAATAATAGAATATGTTATGGCAAGCCCCAAGCCGCTGCCCTCTTGTTTGGTGGTGAAATAGGGCTCGAAAATCTTATCGATGATATGTTCGGGGATACCCTGTCCTGAATCACAGATGGTACATTTTATATATCTCTTCCATATGGGAAGAGGCACATGCTCTTTCTGGATATCGGGCACATTTTGACATGTTATCGAGATTGTTCCACCAACGTGCATGGCATTCTTAGCATTGATAACAATGTTCTGAATGACCTGACTCATCTGGCTTTTGTCTATGTCCACAAGCCATAGATCATCCGGGATGTCATATTTGATTGCAACATTACTTCCCCTTAAGACAAAATTGGCGGAATCAACGATAACCCCTTCCAGGGAGGAAGTTTCCTTAATCGGCTCCCCCCCCTTGGCAAAGGTGAGAAGTTGTTGTGTAAGATCCTTTGCCCTGAGAGAAGCCTTTTCCGCCTCTGTAACCAACAAATGATCGGGACTGTCCGGGGCAACTACCTGGCTTAAGAGACTCAAATTCCCCAAAACGGCCATAAGTATATTATTAAAGTCATGGGCAATACCGCCAGCCAAGATCCCAAGGCTCTCAATGTTTTTTGTCTGTTGAACTTGTCGCTCCAATCGACGGACGTTCTCTTCTTCTTTCAATTTCTCGGTAATATCAAGGGCGGAAAAGGTCACTCCACACCCGAAGTCTTGCGGGTTAACCGGTGCTGAGCGCAGATGGATATTGATATGCTCCCCTGACTTCTTTTTCCAGACGGTATTCACTTCACCAACATCGGCTTTATTAATCTGTCCATATTTGACTCTTCCGACACGAAGAAACTCCTCTTCAGAGGGATACAGTATCCGGGCACTTTCACCTATGAGTTCATTCATCTCATAGCCGGTCATTTCAAGAATTCGTTCACTGACCCAGCTGAACACCCTGTCATGAACCAGCCCGATACCAACAGGGGCGGCAACCAGAATACTTTTTAAGGTATCCCCACTTTTTTTAAGAACTTCCCTAGCCTGTTTTTCTTCGGTAATATCGAGATGAGTTCCTATGGCACGTAAAAGGGTTCCGTCAGGGGCAACCTCGACAATATCACCGCTGCCTCGAACCCATCGGTAATCACCGTTCTTCATCCTGAGCCTAAACTCGATATCCCAACCGTGCCGTTGCTCAAGACATTGGCTTATTTTCTGTATGGCATTTCCCCTGTCTTCCTCATGCAGCAACTCAACCCAAGTATCATGTGTACAGGGAAGCTCATCCGGCCCATATCCAAGCATTGAAAAATACGTTGGGCTAAAATACGTCTCCCCGGTCAAGACATTCCACTCCCAAACGGCCATGGCTGCCTTAGAAACATTTTTATGATCATTTTTGTCCGTCATAACCCCTCCAACACATTGCTGTGCCGCATTATGGCTGCCACGGCAAGCACCCACACCAGCCTACTGGTCGTTATTCCCGCACAAACTTACTGGTACGATCAAATTATGACTCGAAATGCCCTTTTCATTACGTTGCAGCCAGGACGAGGTGTATCGGTAAGAGGTGCGCCCGAAGGTGTTGATCTGTACTAAAGAAAATTGGAGGACTCACTTTTTCGAACGACATCCCGCTGAGCACGCACTATATTCCCTTGAGCATTGTCGGACCCCGGAAGCATGGTCGTTAAGGCAAGCCGCCCTACAGTTATTCATACAACCTGAATATGTA
>JAHJTI010000083.1 GCA_018829945.1 Pseudomonadota bacterium
CATACCCGGTTCTGCCACCATGCCACCGGCGAGATGGAGGAGTATGTCGTTGCCGCCATCAACAAGGGACTTGAGGAACTGGTTTTTCTCGAGCATCTGGAATGCGGCATCCGTTATCCGGATGACACCTGGCTGAGCGAAGAGGATTTCGCAGCGTATCATTGCGAAGGGCAGAGGCTACAACAGGTTTACGGGGATCGGCTCCGCATCGGGATCGGGGTGGAGGTGGGCTACAACCCCAGGCAGGTTCCTGCGATTCTTACTTTCCTCAAGCAATACTCCTGGGACCGGGTCGGTCTCTCCTACCATTACTACGAGATAGACGGGCATCATTACAATGTGGTGAGCCGCCGCAAAATCAATCTGGAGCCTTTGGGAAAGCAGGGGGTTGACCGGGTGATCTCCGAGTATTTCGCCACCCTGCGGCAGGCAATCGATATCCTGCCCGGCACGGTGCTCTGCCATCTGGACGCCGTGCTTCGACATCACCCGGAAGTGCATTTCACCGGTGCGCATCAGCGCCAGATCAGCGATATTTTTGAGGGGATGCTCGGTAAGGGTATGGCTCTGGAGGTGAACACCTCCGGATTTTCCCATCGTGGCGAACAGTACCCTGCCCGGGAGATTCTTGAACAGGCTGTGGCCATGGGCGTTCAGCTGGTGGCCGGGTCCGATGCGCACAAGCCAGCAGATGTGGGCCGTTTTTTTGATCGGTTATAGGCTGAAACCAGCCCAACGACCATTCTCTTGTGTTTTTCTTTGGCGTTTTTCCTGAATTTTCTACAGCGCCGCTCCACAAAATTTGCAGTAACGGGCTTCGTTATCGTGTCCTTTGGCGTTGCATTCGGGGCAGGGTTGGGTCGAAACCTTGCGGCTGAAGGCCTGTGACATCTCCACGGTCACGATGCCGGTGGGCACGGCGATGATGCCGTAGCCGAGAATCATCACCAACGATGCCAGAGCCTGGCCAAGATCGGTTTGCGGTGATATATCGCCATAGCCGACCGTGGTCATGGTAACGATTGCCCAGTAGATGCTGCGCGGAATGCTGCTGAAGCCGTGCTCTTCCCCCTCGATCACGTACATCATCGAACCGAAGATGACCACCAGGGTCAGCACTGTGTACAGAAAAACAGCAATCTTGCGCCCACTGGCACGCAAAGCCTGCATCAGCAGCCGTGCTTCGCCCAGGTAGGGGACAAGTTTAAGAATACGGAAAACGCGCAGGATCCGCAGGATGCGGATGACGAGCAAGTATTGGCTTCCCGGCAGGATCAGGCTGAGATACGTTGGCACGATGGCCAGCAGGTCGACCACCCCGAAAAAGCTGGTGACGTATTTGACTGGCCTGCCCACGCTTAACAGGCGGAGAATATACTCCACGGTGAAGAGAAGGGTGAAAAACCACTCGATCTTGTAGAGCAGGCTGCCGTGTTGTGCCCGCACTGCCGCGATGCTGTCGAGCATTACCGCTGCCACACTCGCCAGAATGCTGATAATAAGCAGCACATCAAAGCCCTTCTCAACCGGAGTGTCAGCCTCGAAGATCACCTTGTGCAGGAACTTGCGCCAACGCGCCTGTGTTCGGGGTGCGACGTGGCGCTCTTCATCAAGCCAGTCCATCAAATCACTCCTGTCAGTGTGGTGTGCGGATTTGTTCTTTATATGTCAGCTCTTTGGTTCCACTATAAACCGCAAAACTATAATTTTTGTACCAACAATTCACATTTGCAAATCCAGCGTCATGTAACCATTGTATTTGTGATGCTAATGTCGCCATCTTATCTTCCTTCATTCGCTCAAGAGCCGCATTCAGGTCCGTCGTGGAAACACCATTTTTTCGGATTTGCTCTATCCAGTTTTCGCGGTACATCTTTTCGACTTTCGGAGATGCGCCCAGCACTTGATCAGCATTAATGAACGTGCCGCCCTTGGGAAGTATCTCGTGGATGCGATGGAATAGCCTGGACTTGAGAGCATCGCTGAGATGGTGAATCGAGAGTGCGGAAACGACCACGTCAAACTCTCCGTGCAGTTCTTCCGAATAATCAGCCGAGACAAAGTCTACCTGTTCCGGCTTGGCGGAAAAGCGTTCTCTGGCCTTAACCAGCATCGCCTCCGAGATATCCATCAGCGTTAACCGGGCATTCGGGAAATGCTCTGAGATGAACAGGGAGAGCAGGCCTGTTCCGGCTCCAAGATCAAGGGCTCGAAAGCGATCTTGCGGATCATATGGAATCAGGGCAAGTACGGTACGGTACAATTCGTCAAAACAGGGAATAAGTTGACGGCGGGTCTGATCGTAACGGGGTGCAGCTCCGTTAAAAGCTGTCTGTATCGAGGTGGTGTCCATTTTGTTTTCTGATTACCATTGATTTTCAGACGGTTTTCCCTGTCATTCCGGCGAAAGCCGGAATCCAGGCAAGGGAGTCAATTTCTCTGGATGCCCTAAATTCACAAACGAAGTGCAACACTTTGGTAAGGTGTTGCCAGGGATACAAGAGCGATAGGAGCGGGGAATTATAATTTCTGCACAAACCATTCATATGTGCCGGCCATGGTAATAGTCCCCTGGTGGTCCTTGATTTCAACAGGCACGGCAATGGTTGCACGCCCCTTTTTTTCAAGTTGCTGTTCGAAGGTAGTTTTTGTTTCCGCAGAGATATTTGCCCGTGCCTGCAGGGTTGATTGAGCTGGTTTTTTAAATTTAATTTCAGATTTTCGTAAGACTGGAATCACCGAGTGTGCCAAGTGCGGAAAATTATTCTGCAGGGCAAGGCCGCTACATGCTTCAGCGAGGGCAAATTGAGCACCGGCGTGAAAAGTTCCTAGATGATTTTTTATATTGTCTGTAAAGCCAAGCTCCAGCACATTGTCGTCGGAACTGGAGTGAGAAATTTCGAGCAATTTATTGAAAGGGATCTGTGTTACATCCATGTGTATGGACTCATTTGTTGAGGATGATTGTAAGCGTTGTATTATACCCGCTTTTTGTATGTATCGATAATTACAATGACAAACGCTCCGATTGCTTGCGTTGAGACTTGCAACTCATACGGCATGGTTTCATTATGGCGTGTTATCTGCAGAACTGTCCGGATGCCGCGATGCGATGTACCTGTGGCAAAGGTTTCTACTACAACATTTTTAATTTTACAGTTTTCGCAATGTATGTCCTTGCCGCACCCCGCATCGGTAAATGCATGAACACAGTCGAAAACCTGCCCGCCCCTGAATTGTTCAATGTGTGAAAGATCCTTGCCGAATAATTCACAGGCCTTTCTGTTGGCTGTTACAATTTGCCGTGGTTCCGCTTGCATGAGGAAAGCAGGGGATTCAAGCGTGTTAAGAACTTTGCAAGGGTCTTCCGCGTGATGGCCGGGGAATGTAGAAGTTATATCCATGGTTTTTCCCGATTCTCATTGATATCAGAAAACATACAATGTTTGAATCACGCCAAGCTGATTATCAACGGAATAACATGCAGTAGTAGGTTTGGTTAGCAGTTTCTTCGCGTAACCCAACATTGTAATGCATGGTACCAATGCCTGAAACGTTGGGCTTACGCTATGCTAACCCAACCTACGAAACTTTTTACCGAAGAATTAAGAGTTTGTCGTTCTTCCCATAACCAGGGGGCCGACACGCGTGGCAATATTTCTCATGGAATATTTTTGTGTTGACGAACTTCTCGCAGATGTCTTGTTTAGCAGCCCAATCGTTTGGCAAAGGAAGATCGCTGTTTTCTGACCATTTGAGGCGCCATGACGGAGGATGAAGACCTTGATTCCAGTTTACTGCAAGTGTAGCGAGGGTGGCCCCTTTCTTTAACGGCACGGCATATGGAATAACTCACCAGTCTGCGTACTTGCCGGAGCGAACTGCTTCAGGCAGGCGATCAACCGCAGATTGTGTTAGCGCAGCGCCAGACCATTGCTGCTTTTCTTCCATATCGTGGGCGTCAATAATGGGCTGGCCCACGAACAACGAGTTTTCCGGGTCGATGAATGCTTCTCCATATGCGATTCCAGCACGGATTCTGGTTTTCCCTTGCATCATGGTTTCGAAAATGAGCCACGCAACAGTCTCGAGCACCTCGCGAATAGCATCATCTGTGTCTTCCTTGCTATAAAACTGGACTGTATCCGAGAACAAGACAGCACCTACATGTGTATGCCTATCGAGATCAGGTGTTGGCGGCACTGCGTCCGGAAATTCGACCTTGTGGACCGAATGGCTCAGTGCTTTTCGAAACCAAGCGAGGGCTTGTCCAACTACCACGCCGAGTTCCTTGGTGCGGATAAGATTCGAGAAACCAAGGATGTCGCAAACTGCAACGAAATAATTATTATGCCGATTTTCTTGGTGGGTTGGCATGAGTTATTCTTTGAGGTGCTTGATCGCTGAAGCAGAGGTGAGCACCTGCATCTGGCGGATGGCAATTTCGTTGAGGCGCTTGATGCGCTCCCCTTGTAATAGTCCCATGTGAATGAGTTCGGCGTTCATGCCCTCGATATTGGCCAGTACCAGCAGTTGTTCGACCGTGGCATATTCGCGCATGTTGCCTTCCAGCGCGGGGTTGGCGTCCCGCCATTGTTTGGCTGTTTGGCCGAAGAGTGCGACATTGAGCAGGTCCGCCTCGGTGGCGTACGTGATGGCGGCCTGCGAGGACGTAACCGCAGCCGGAATCAGGTGTGCTCTGATGGCGTCGGTGTGGATGCGGTAGTTGAGCTTGGAAAGGGTGCGGTTCAGGTTCCAGGCAAGCGACAGGCGGCTGTTTTCATCCTCCTTGAGGCGTTGGAATTCCTTGATGAGATAGAGTTTGAACTCGACCGATATCCAGGACGCGAATTCAAAGGTGATATCCTTGTGGGCGTATGTTCCGCCGTAACGCCCCGACTTGGAGATCAGTCCGATGGCATTGGTGGCATCTATCCACTGTTTTGGTGTCAAGACAAAGCTGTTGAGTCCGGCCTTGTTTTTAAACCCCTCGAATTCGAGGGGTTTAAAATTGGCATTATGCAACCGTTCCCATATGCCTAGAAACTCAATGGTGTTTCGGTTTCTCATCCAGTTCTGGATGACGTGATCCGATCGATCCGGCTCTTTGTGTTTGGCGATGTCTGTCAGGGAAATGTAGTCATCGCTGGCGTGGCTGAGAACAGTGACAGCGGTTCCCTGTACTTCGATGGTCGCTTTACTGGTCTTGCGCATGGATTTCCTCTGCCGCAAACTGGTTCAACGAGCCGTATTCCTTTAGGATAGGCTGATTATCAACGGAATAACATGCAGGCTTTTGGAAGCGGTTTGGGTGGTGCCGAGTTTCCAGTCGGTGCAGGTGGCTTTGTCGCCCAGGAGTGCATCAACCTCCGCTACCAAACCCTTGATGTTGATGATGGGATGGCGGCTGAACACCTCGGGCAGGCCGTAGGTCAGATTGCAGGCCAGACACTTGCCGGGACGCTCGTGCAGCTCAAGTCCAAGGGTGAGGGTGTTTGCCGATTGGCCTTGATAGATAAGGCGGATGTCGTAGGCTCCTTCTTCGGCATCGCCGAACAGGGCATCAAAGAAAGCATTGGCGCGATCCGCCGGAAAGAGTTTCTGCAGGGTTTCCTGAGTAAAAACATCTTGTACGTTGTCCATGTCTATTTCCTTGTATTTATGTGGAAAAAATATCTCGATAATGTCTTGTTTTCTTAGCAGGATACTTTACCAGTACACCATTAAAATTTAAACTTTTTTGTCGATTGACTTACGGCTCTTATGTTAGAGTTGCCGCCATGCAACACACCCTTTTTCCCATGGAACCAAAGTCCCAACCCCCTCGCCCTGCCAGCCAGATTACTCGCAAGGCCTTGAACGAGGCACAGTACGAGGCGGTGACCACTGTCAGCGGTCCGGTGCTGGTCATTGCCGGGGCAGGCAGCGGCAAAACCCGCACCCTGGTGTATCGTCTGGCCCATCTTGTCGAGCAGGGTGTGCCTCCGGAGCAGATCCTGCTTCTTACCTTTACCCGCAAAGCCGCCCAGGAGATGCTGCACCGGGCCAGCCTGCTGCTGGACGATTCCTGCAGGCGGGTCATGGGAGGCACCTTTCATGCCACGGCCAACCTGCTGCTGCGCCGCTATTGCCGTCATCTCGGGTATGCACCAAACTTCACCATTCTTGACCAGTCCGATGCCGAGGGCATTGTCAATCTGCTCAAATCATCCCTGAATCTGGGCGGCGAGAACAAACGCTTCCCTTCCAAGCGGGTTGTGGTCAGCGTTTTGAGCAAGTCCGTGAACAAGGGTTTGGGAATCGAGGAGCTGGTTGAGGCGGAATACGGTCATTTTCATGATTTTGCCGAGGATCTGCAGACCATCGCCCTCCATTACCAGCGGTTCAAGCTTGAGCACAGTCTCATGGATTACGACGATCTGCTGGTGAACTGGCGGAGGATTCTTGAGGAATTTCCCGAGGTGCATGATGAGCTGGCAACCCGTTTCAGCCATATCATGGTGGATGAATACCAGGACACCAACCCCATCCAGGCGGCAATTGTCCGATTGATGGCGGCCAAGCACAACAACGTGATGGTGGTGGGTGATGATTCCCAATCCATTTACAGCTTCCGGGGCGCGGATTTCCGCAACATCATGGAGTTCCCTTCGCTTTTCCCTGAAACCCGTCTCATCCGGCTGGAAGAGAACTACCGCTCCACCCAGAAGATTCTTGATCTGACCAATGCCATCATCGAAAAGGCCCAGGAAAAATACACCAAAACCCTGTTTACCAATATTACAGGCGGGGAAAAGCCTGTGGTCTACGGAGCCAGGGATGAAGGGGCCCAGGCCCGTTACGTGGCGGAAAAAATCGTGGCCCTGCGCAATGAGGGCGAGCCTCTGGATGAAATCGCGGTGCTGTTTCGTTCCGGCTTTCATTCGTACAAGCTGGAGTTGGAGCTGACCCACCGGCAGATTGATTTTGAAAAACGCGGCGGGCTCA
>JAHJTI010000084.1 GCA_018829945.1 Pseudomonadota bacterium
GGGTATACCTATAAGCAGGATGTGTCGGCGGGAAAATGGCGGGTGTATGTGGAAACCGAGAACGGCCGCACGGTGGTTATCCATGCGTTTACCGTGGTAACCGACGCGCTGCCTGATCCTGACAGGGTGACGGTTCGAAGTTTGTGAGGCGGAAGAGATCGTCTCGGCAGGTTCTTTTCTCTTTTTTCCGCCAACGCGTATGTGTTATTGTCCATTACCCCCTGTAATAATCACTTTGACTTCTCCCGGGATCAATGGCTGGATGAACAAAATACCATACTGCATTCTGCTCAGTGTCACGGCCTTCATTGCGAGCGGCTGCGGCTCGGTGCATGTGGTCCCTCCCGAGGCGATGGGTCCCGATGTCTACCGTATCAGTGCTTGGGGGACCTCAAAAAAAATTATTCATGAAACCGTAAAAAGCGCCAATGAGCGCTGCGCGCAGGAAAACAAGCAATACCTCTTTGTGAAAAACATCTTTCAGTATGGCAGTAACCTGGGTATCGACATGGTTTCCTACGAGTTGTTTTTTACCTGTGTCGAAACCGGAGACCCGCGCATCAAGGAAAGGAAATCGCCGCTGAGTCCTGCGGATGAAAAGGGGCAAGAGCCGACGCTGCAGAAGATCTTCCCGGAGAGGGATCAAGAACAGGTGAAACCTGAGCCACGTCCAGATACGGACGCAGGTCCTGTGCCCGATAAGGTTGTTCCGGAGAAGGAAAAGCCCCCGGTGCAGGAGCAGGCAATTCCAGCCGCTGAACCGGCAAAGGAAAAGCCTGTGAGCAGCCCCACCCAGGAAGTGGTTCCTCTCCCGGCCCAGGAGAAGCAGGAGGCAGCTCCCAAGGTTTCCGAAGAGCAGTCGCGCAAAGGAAATCCCGGGATGGGAGAGCCGGAAGACCTGCGCAAGGATGGCTCAGCGCTTGGCGACGAGGCAGAGAAGAACATTCCTGTTATCGAAGAAATCCTGCGCAAATAGCCTGTGCCGCGCGGCTCAGGTGTTCACTCCACGGCCTTGCAGTCGTTGCCCTTGTAGGACCACGAGACAACCTGTGTGCCATCAAGCTCAAAGGTGGTGGCGCACGACTTATCGACAGTCATTCCAGGACTCCCGCCAATCGTACTCGTGTAGGCAGTGTTCCCCACGACCGTTGTCTGGTAAGTCGGAGGTGTTCCGGGTTGGTATACATTGCGTCGCGAGGAGTAAACGATAAACTTGCGCCCCCCGGTTTCGTATGTTTGCAGGGGAGGGCCCCAGCTGCGGACGAGGTCGATCTCCTGCATGCCAAGCCAGGTGTTGAGAACTTTTTCGTATCCTGCCGTGGTGGCACAGGAGGTCAGCGCGGCGGCAATGCATATAAACAGGAAGCGGGACATGATAGCTTTTTCCATGGCTGTTTTTATGAGGCCCTTCTCGTTTCGGATCAATTATTTGTGGTGGTGTGGCGAGGTGTTTTTGAAGTTGGCGGACCCGTTTGTTTATCAAAGGAAAGGGCCATCTCTTGTTTGTCGCAGTGCCGAATCAGTCCCAATGGGGAAAATTTGTAAATATTTCCGTTTAGTCGGTTAAGCATAAGTAACGCCAAAAGAAAAGTAAATTGAAATTTCGTTGCTATATCGGACAGAAACGCATGGGAGGTGTGGTGTTTTCAGCTTCGTAAGAAAAATGACCCCGGCCTTGGCAGTTTTACCTGGTTGACCTTGCGAAGAGTGTTGCCGGTGCAGAAGAATTCCATGACCAGTAAAAAAGTAATGGATAGAATCCGGCCAGAGTTATGCGCTTGATCAGGCCGGTGACGCCCGCATACGCGGTAAGTTCGGCACTGCTCAAAACGAAATCGCATCAATGGAAACCAAGGTGGTCAGCCAGTCCCGCCGGTTATCCGGTCCAAGCGTGAAATAAGTGTCGCATGAACGCTTACTTCCTGGGGCAGCACGATAGTCCAGGGTGGGAAAAGCCCTCAGGGGATTACAGATATTTGACATCAGAAATCATAGCGAAGTTCCAAAAAGACCCGGTCGTTGTCACCGATATTTGCCATTACTCCCTGGCCGGACTGATAGAAAATTACACCCCCGGTTAACTTCCAGTTATCAGCAAGATCATATGCCGCGGTGAAGCGCTGCGAGGCGCCATCCTGGCCCGGCTCTCCCATGAAGATCAGCAGGGTTGAAAGGGTAAGGCGGTCATGGAGCATTGTTCTGTTGATGCGAAGCGCTGCCTGCGTCTCACTTCTTTTGGGGAATTCCGGTGAGTCTGACAGTTCCGGGCGGAAATGGTGCAGATGGCGGTTGACCAAGTCGAGGTTGATGGTGGTATCGGTAAATCCCCGGTATTCGACGCCGGCCAGCAGATCCGTACGGGCATAATCCGTCGAGTAATCGGCCAGGAAGCGAAGCCCTCTAAGGTGGGCACCTTCCAGTATATATAGAAAATTGCCTTGGGCAGCAGTCATGGCTACTCCCGTCATGTTTATCCGGCGATGTTCCTGAACTGGTGGAGAGGAGGGAGCGATTGTGATCTGATCGGTATAAAGATTTGCTTGATAAAAGGAAATGTCCCACCCGGGAAAGACAGCTTGCACTTCAACGGCCAGGCCGGTGTTTTTCAGGTTGTTGGCCGGATTTTTTTCAGGGGGGGCGGGCGTCGCGGAAGGGTGGAAATCCGAGCCGAAAGCCGGCAGTTTGCTTGCTCGGTGTTCGTGGACGGCGAGAAGGGAAAGCTGCCAGTTGTCCCGGAAATAATCCATTTTGGACATGGTTACCGGCAAACGCAGATCCTCGATGTCGGTCAGGCCCGGCTCCCGATTGTCAAGCGGGTTGAGGATGTCGGTTACCCGGAAGTTGTCTGAGCGACCCCAAACCACGATCTGGCGACCCAATTTCACATCGAGATCCTCGGTCAAGGCTCCCTGAATAAAGGCTTCACGCAGTTCGGTCTCCCACTCATAGCTGTCCAGCGTCTGCGGGGTATAACGGTCTCGGTCGTTCAGGGAATAGGCAAAATCATAAAACCCTTTGGCGCTCGCGAACAATTTCCACTGGAGCAGACGGTAGTCGGCCTCCAGTTGCAGTTCGGTCCGCAGGCGTGAGAGGCCGCGCCAGTCGGTTTCTTGCCCCTCCGGGGCATGGTGCGCGACATTGACGCTTGTCCCCAGCTTGCTATAGCCGCTGAAGTGGCTGAGAAAGTCGTTCTCCGATGTCTTCGTCTTCTCCTTGCCGGTCGCCGGAATGTTGTCAAATCCTCCGAACGGATCGATTTCTCCGGCGTAGAGAGGGGAGGCCGAAGACAGAACCAGCAGGCAGGCGCATAGCTCACGGATCATTATCGCCCCTTACAGGCCTTTTTCAAGGGTTCGGATCGTAAACAGGCTTTCATCCACAGTCTTCTGGTTATAGCGGATAGTATCCAGAGTGAGGATGGTTTGATGCATGGTCTCTCGGCCCTTTTTTCGGGTCATATGAATTTCCATATTGGTCCAGATGTTGTCGATCAACGCCATTTTTTTCACGTCAAAATATTTTAGGTCCCCACCTTTGTCCAAATAATGAATGGCCCGCACCACCATGAAATTGTCCTGTCTGATAAAGAGGATCGACTTGGCATAACCGGTTTCCTCGATCACTTGCCGATTGCGTGGCATACTATCTATAACCCATGTTTTTTGACCGTACACCGTGGCTTCTCCCTGCTCCTTATTAAAGGTGTAGGTGTAGTCGTCAAGCCGTCTTCTGGTCATATCGGCATAGCTGAAATCGGAGCCCATGAAACTACCGCTCTTATCGCTTGTCGCAATGCGCTTGGTTTTTTTTTAGGGCCGGCAAATAGAGCCACTGGTCATCGTCTCTGGTTGTCTCGTCATAGTCGTAAGTGAGAAACCCGGTTCCAGTGACATCGGCGGGTGTGAGAAAAAACATCAGGCTGTAGGTGTCATCCGCTTTGTCGAGGGAGAATGAGCGGATCGTCCTGCTTCTCTGTTTGCCGTGCCTGTCGATCAGAAGCATGGTCATTTCAGCAATTGATCGGTCGCCGTCATCCCGTGCATCCACCTTTTTCATGACGGTTTTCGCCGTCATTTCATCCGCCCAGGCAACGGTGCCATTCGCCAGCAACAACTGCAGGAGAAAAGAGAAACATACAAAAATATTTCGTTTGGTTGTTCTGGTCGCCTCCATTTTACTGCTCCGCTGGACTGGGTTTACGTTGTCGGTTCCCGTAGGCAAGGCTCAACAAGGCCGGCACCAGAAAAAAATCCGCGGCGAGTGCAAAGACGACGGCACAACCGCTTAACAGGCCGTAACGGACGTTACTTTCAAGATAGGCAGCGGTATAGATGAAAAAACCACCAGCCAGCACGCAACTGGTGATTACCAAGGCGCGACCGGTTGAAAAGAGGGTCAGGCGCACAGCTTGTTCGACATCATTGCATTCATCATACGCCCTTCTGAAATGGTGCAGTAAATGGATAGTGTCATCCACGACCAACCCTAAAACGATGCTGCCGATCAGCATGGTGCTCAGGTCCAAGGGGATGTGTCTAATCCCCATCAGGCCGAGAACTCCGATGATCGGCGCCACATTGGCGACCATGCTGAGCAGTCCGATGCGCACCCGTCCCACCATGAAGATCATGAGCAGAGTGATGACGATCAAGGCAAACACATAGCTTTTGGCCAGACTGGTCACCACGTTTTTGATCAACTTGACGAAAAGCGGAATCTTGCCGGTGAGGGTTATGGCGGCATCGGGGAAGAGATTTTGTAAATACGCTGAGATGCCGTCGACGTAATCCTTGTATAAAATCGCATCGTCAAAAGGCGCGAGCAGGGAAATCCTACCGACCCGATAGCCGATGTCGGTGAAATCCTCCAGGTCATTGCTGCCACTGCCCTCAAAAAGCACTAGTTCCTGGGCGATCAACTCACGGTTGTCCGGCACGTTGTAAGCCGTGTCGCGATCTTCGTGCAGAGCCCGGTTCGTTTCCTTGACCACATCGGCAAGCGACCAGGCCTTGGATGCCTTGATGTTATTGACTGTTATCTTGGGCAATTCGGTGGTTGCCCTGGCGAATTTCTGGAGTACCTCAGGCTCAAGGAGACCGTTGTCCCGCCCCGTATCAATAATCGCTTCAAGCATAACGGATCCGCCGTTTATCGAGTCAAGCACTTGGGTGGCAATCCGGATTTCTGAATCTTCCGGAAACCATTTTAACGCGTTATGGGAGAATCTTACCTTCATCGCCCCGGTCAGGGCGCAGGCAACAATGATCGCTGAAATGATCGAGACGAGAACAGCTCTTTGGGTCGTGATCCTCGCAATCGCGGTGAATATCCGGTCGGTACATGGGATGGTGTTTTCCGGCAAGGGGGCGGGTTGCTTGACTGGAAAGGCGGCAATCAAAGCCGGTAGCAGGACAACCGTGTAGACCAGGGCGAGCATGACACCGATAGGCGTGATATAGCCAAGTTGGGCAACGGTTGCCACATCGGCCCAGATAAAGGATAAAACACCACAGGACGTGGTCACGCTCGTCATGAGGACCGGCAAGCCGGCAAAGCGTATCGCGTCGACAATCGCCTGGTGCTTGTCACCGGTATCCCGATATCTTCGGTAAAAAATCGTCAGGATGTGCACACTGTCCCCTATGCCGACAACCAGCAGAAAAGAGGGTAATATCTGCGAAATCAGGGTAATGGGGAGGCCGAGAGTCGCCATGGCTCCAAGCGAGGCGAGAAGTGAAAGGCTGACCACGAGAATTGGATAAACCAGGCCTGAAATACGTCTGAACAGGACAACGAGAAATAAAACGATCAGCAAAAAGGAAAGCGGGATCATGATCGACATGTCATGCAGAATGCTTTTCTGCAGGGTGGCGATAACCGCCGGGGTCCCGGAAAAATAAATGCTAAATCCTTTGCTGTTATAACGCGCCAGGACTTTTTCGATTGCATTGGTGATTTCAATACTTTCGTCGTTGCTGAGATATTTGTCCTTGTTGCTCAGGGGAGGGGATGTGTCGGCCCCGAAACCTGCCTGCAGATCGCCGCTGTGTTGTTTGATCGCCTGGGCCTTGATCAGAATCGACACCAGTGACCGGTCTTTGGATACCAGCAGGTTTTCGTAAAGAGGGTAGTGTCCCATCAACTGTACGATTCGATCAAATTCCGCTTTCGTCCGGGGGGGGTGATCGATCAGTTCTTCAACATACAGGGTATCGTTCGCTGCCCTGACAATGCGGCCATTGACCAGACTCTTGATTTCATCGATATATGGGACCTGGTCCTCAAGTTCGTGATGCAGGGAAAAAAGAGTCCTTAGGAATTCAGGGTCAATGCCGTTTTTCGGCTGCAGGGCAATAATAAAGGTGTCGTCCTGCCCGAAATGGTCACGGAAGTTGTTGTAGGCAATGAGGGCGGGATCGGTATCGTAGAAAAAGCCCTCGTCCCTGGTATCAATGGTGATTTTTGGAATCTGGCTGGCCAAGCCCGCGGTCAGCAAAAGCATGACAATCAAAACGAGATATTTCCGTCGATAGACGAATTCGGCAAGTTTGCCGAACCAGTTTTCCAGCGAATTATGCACAGCGGCCATTGGTTTCCTCCCCCTGAAGCAGAATACCTATAAGATGCTGGTTGGCACTTAATGCAAGCCATTCCAACGCCATGTTTACGGTCATGTTCCCATTGCGCAAAAACTCCATGAGCACACTGAAGTACAGGGAAAAGAGAGATGCGGCAGCAATCTGCGCATCAGCCTCTGGCCGGATGGTGCCCAACACCTTCTCCTGCTCTATCAAGCCGCCGAAAAAACGCAAATATTCTTGTAACTGACGGGTCAGATACGGGTTTTCCCCTTTCGGTTCAAATGCCGTATCCCGGATCAGGACCCGGTAGAGTTCACGGTTGCTGTCATAGAAGCTGTACATGGACTGGGCTATGTGCATGAACCGGTCAAGCAGGGGGGCTGTCTGGGGCATGGTGGCAACGGCACGGACAATGTTTCGTTCGATGTCTTCATACAGTGCGACTTCCAGCAGCGCGGTTTTGCTTTTGAAGTGCACCACCACCGAGGCCGGAGACACGCCTGCCTGCAGAGCAATGTCCCGCATGGTGCACCGCTCTGGTCCCTTTGTGTGGAAAAGCCTGCGGGCAGCGTTGAGAATCAGTTTCCTGGTTTCTTGTTTTGTTGTTTCTCGGCGATTCATAACACGCTGGCCTCTAAACGTATTTTTTAATTAAACATGTTTAATATATGGCGTAAAAATTTGCCCCTGTCAAGTCGTTAAATAGGCTGTAGTTGGCCGCATAGTGGTCGGGAAATAAAAGAAAGATTGAAGAAACAAGGGCACCTCCCTGTTTTCTCGTTTTCATGGGAATACGGTAGCGAGGTAAGCAAGTTTTCTATATTCGTCTTACTGACAATATAAACAAATCCTGCTGGACAAACGGAATTTGGCTGTTTTTTTAAAATGCTCCTATCAGCGCATCGTTGATTTTTACGCTGGCAGGATTTTTACCAAAGCAAGGGAAATAATAAGCGCGGGGGGGGTGAGATTGGTCATGTTTGTAAAAAAATCCGGTGAGTTAAATGATCAGCCTGACCCCGCCAAGTTCTGCAACCCGGTAAGGAAAATGGTCGCCGGGTGAGCCGATGAACATGAAATTGACTGGAATATTCCACTGATGCGATAGTTCTTGAATCAACTCCGGTCCGAAAAATCCTTTGATGCAAACGAATTCTATTTTGATTTCCGGGTATTCGCGATCCAGGAATTCAATATCCGTTCCAAGGCTTTCCGCTCCTTCGTTGTCCCCATTATGTGTCACGGTAACAATCTTGATTTTGCGGGTGTGTTCATTGTTTTGAATGTAGAGCAACACATTGTTCAGGTTTGACAGGTTGTCGCCTCTGGTGAAAAAGACGAATTCTTGGTCTTGGATTCTGTCGATGGTTGACCGGATGCCCTCGTTGGTTTTGGCAACCAGCTTAAGGATCGGGACAAAAAGATATTCGATGAACTGCATCAGGATATCCAGCAAGGCGATGCGGTTCAGCATAATGGTGACAAAAATCATGGCTGGGATGAAATATTCGGCAAAAATGGCCAGATTGGAAGTTTCGCCGGGAAGCGGCTCTTGCATGATGTTGCCCCAAAGAGCGCAGAGTACCGCGAGAATAGCCAACAACACGGCACTCCAGGAGGCTTTTTCCGGCCTTGGCAGCTTGGCTCGCTTTACTTTGAGGAGAATGTTGCCGATGCCGAAGAGCCCCATGACCAGTAAAAAGGAAATGGTATAGACTCCGGCCAGGGCAGAGACCGCGCCGTTGGTGATCAGCAGGATGGAAACACTTAAAAGAAAGAAGACAATGGTTATTCGGTAGGAACTCCCCCATTTGTTCTTCTTCAGCAGATAGAGCGGCAGGATTCGGTCCAGGGTCATGCGCTCGAGCAAGCCGGTGACACCCACATATGCAGTAAGAACGGCACCGCTTAAGACGAGAACCGCATCGATGGAAATCAGCGTGGCCAGCCAGTCGCCGCCGGATAACCGGCCCATGTGGGAAAGCAGGTTGGTTTGATGGACACTCACTTCCGGGATCGGCACGACTGCCAGGGCTAGAAAGGCCATCAGGGGATTGCAGATGCTCACCACGATCCACATATTGCGCAGGGTCTTGGGGAAGACCCCGTCTTGTTGCTCCTCGACGAAGTTTGCCGAACTCTCAAAGCCGGATATCCCCAGCATGGCAGCGGCAAAGCCCCAAAAGATGGCCATGGTGATGCTGCCGTGTTGGAGCGGGAGTTGGTTGTTGCTGTAGAAAACATCCATGCCGTTCTGGAACAGGTACAGAGTGATCGCTCCGGAAAGGAAGACCAGGGAAAAAAGATGAAAAAGGAAGATGATCTGGGCGACGATGGAAGATTCGCCGATGCCCATGATGGTTATGCCCAGAAAAATGGCGAGCAGGAGCACGGTGGCGGCGATGATCGGCAGAGAGGGGATGATCCCGTGCAGGTAATGCATCGCCTCGGAAGCGGAAATCACCGCGGTTGCCATATACGAGAGCAGGGTCAGGGTGGCGGCCAGGGAAGCCATGGATTTGCTGGTCGTGTTCAGCAAAGCGTTGTAGGCTCCGCCGTTCAAAGGCAGGGCGCCGACGACTTCCCCGTATATCTTCCGAAACAGGTAGAGAACCCCGGCCACGATCAGCAGGGTAATCCACGCGTACTGGCCGGCGGCAACTATGGCAAGGGCGGAAACATAGAGTACCGAGGAGGAAATATCGTTGCCGCAGATTGCGGTGGCCGGAAGTTCCGACAGCTTGGCTGGAGTGAGTTGTTGATTCATTGTTATCTCGTTTTATTATTTCCCCCACTCGTCTTAGCGGGGGAGCTCACCTGAAGAATATTGCTCTTTGCGTTTTCACAACCGATACAAAAGATGGAGTCCGAGGTGCCATGCCGGCCATAACTCCATTAGTAAGGTGTTGGTTTTCAGGTAATGTTTGATCATTGGCTGGACTGAAATTTTCGCATGAAGCGCCGGTCGATATAATCTTTGAGCCAGAAGGCAAGGCGGCCTCCGAAGACCAGCCGCCGTTTTCTGAAGATGCCGGTGCCATCCCCGAGATTGTAAATGAGGAGATAATCTCCGCCTGGGTCGAATTTTTCAAGAGGCATGCCATCGAGAGTGGCCAGCAGATTATGCAGAAGCACCGGGTTTTCTCGAACCGCATAGACCCCGACCTTGTCCAGAGGCTGTGGCTGGAAGTGGATGCAGTCGCCGCCGCCAAAGATATTCGGATATTCCGGGCATTGAAGAAATTCGTTCACCAAAAGTCCGCCGTCCGGGCCGGTGGCCAGTCCGGAGTCGGCAAAGAGCTGCGAAGGAGCGATGCCCAAGGCGAGAAAGATGATGTCCGCTTCATGGACAGCGCCGGAATCAAGGATAATCTTCTTCTCTCTGATCTCCTGTACACGGGCAGGAGAGACTATTTCGATCCCACGGCGGGTGAGCGAACGGCGGGCCCGGTTTCGGATAGATTCCGACTGGTTGGGCATAAGCCCGGAACCGGCAAAAACCGTGATTTGTGGCGGCGCAACCTTGGCATCGTGGAGCAGACGCCAGACATTGCCTGCCACCTCCACTGCCGAAGGGCCGCCGCCGATGATGGCGACGCTGATCCGTTTTTTCTCTGCCAGGGCAAGAAGCCGCGCCTGGGCCTCCATCAGCCTCTCGATGGGCTTAACCGAAAAGAGTTCCCTGGCGGTTTCCATCCCGGGCAGGGTTTGAGGCACAGAGCTGCCGGCGTTGCAGGAGAGCGCGTCATAGGGCAGAGTTTTACCGTCGGCAAGATGCACGATTTTGGCCTGGGCATCTATACGGACCGCTTTGCCGAGCACAAAAGTTGCGCCCTGTTTTTCAACCACCTGCCGAGTATCAAAACGGATCTCTTCCGGCCGGTAGACCTTGGCAAGCATCCCCGGCCCCATGCCGGAATAGTAATGATGGGGCGAAGGACCGATCACCGTAACACCATAGCCTTTGGCAAGGAAAAGATGCAGGTTGGCCAGGGTCGTCATATGGGCATGGCCGCCGCCTATCAGGACAAGTTGTTTTTTCATGCATTATTTTCTTTTGGGCTAAGGGAAAAAAGAAAGATGTCTTTCACATTTTTATACAAATCGCAGATTTTTCAAATCTACATCGCTACTGGTCGTTTGCCGGGTTGCTGCAAGGTCTTCGAGGACCCTCTTCGTGCTTAAGTCTCAACGCTTTTGCAGAGACTTTTTAGCCTTGCCCGTTCTGTCGCCAGCGTCCACCCTTCCCCCCGTTCCTGGGCTGGATTTCCGCCTTGGTTTTCAAGTACATCACCGCGTTATATCCCAGCAGCCCTTCCACCGCCATGTCGAATTCTTTGCAGGGCCGCACGGTGAAATCGGAAGGCGGTTCGATATCCACTTCGCCCCGCCCGGAAAAGTGCAGGGTCAGGGAAACAGGGCAGGTGCCATGGAATTCGCGCACCTTGTTTTTCAGGCTTTCCAGTTTCTGCCTGCCCACCTGATCGGACTTAAGCAGAATGCGGGCGCCGTTGGTGTATTTGCTGCGGGCCTCGACCAGGCTGTCCACCGATTCGGCGATGATCTTGGCTCCCTGTTCTTCCTTTTTTACCGTGCCCAGAACGATGAGCGGCTCATCGCTGGTGAGAAGATGTCCGGATTTGGCAAAGGCGTCGGGGAAAACCACCACCTCGACGGCTCCGGCCCGGTCTTCCAAAACGATAAAGGCCATGCGGTCGCCTTTTTTGCTGCGGTGATCCTTGTACTCTCGCACCAACCCGCCCACCCGCACCGGCTGGTTGTCTCCCCATTCACTGAGGCCGGTGAGATCGGTGTCTGACACCGCCATGATCTCCCTGTGGAAGTTGTCCAGGGGATGGCCGGTGAGGTAGAAACCCACGGTCTCTTTTTCAAAGGCGAGACGTTCTTTTTCGGTCCATTCCGGGATATCGGGCAAATCAATGGTATTAGGTTTGGCTCCTTGGGCCTGCGGCATGGCCGCGAACAGCGAGATCTGGCCGCTTAAGCGATCCCGTTGGGCGGACTGGGCCTGCTCCAGGGCAAAATCCAGAATGGCAAAGAGCTGTGAACGTTTGGCGCCCAAAGAATCGAAAGCCCCGGCCTTGATCAGGCTTTCAATGACTCTTCGGTTCACCTTGCGGGAATCCACCCGGTCGCAAAAATCCTCAAGCCCTGCGTAAGGACCGTCTGCGGCCCGCACTTCCATGATGGAATCCAGTGCCGCGCCACCCACGTTTTTGACCGCAGCCAGACCGAAGCGGATGCGGTCATTGACCACGGCAAAATCCTTGTCCGACTCGTTGATGTCCGGCGGCAACACCTCGATATCCATGTCTCGCGCCTCGGTGATGTAGCGCACCACCTTGTCGGTGTTGCCCACGTCGCAGGAGAGCAGCGCGGCCATGAACTGGGCCGGATAATGTGCCTTGAGCCAGGCGGTCTGATAAGCGATCAGAGCATAGGCCGCGCTGTGGCTCTTGTTGAAGCCGTACCCTGCGAACTTTGCCATCAGGTCGAAAACGTATTCGGCCTTGTCCGAAGGGATGGTGTTCTTCTTGGCACCGGCCATGAATTTTTCTTTTTCCGCGGCCATGACCTCTTCTTTTTTCTTGCCCATGGCCCGGCGCAGATTGTCGGCATCGCCCAGGGAGTAGCCGGCCAGGACGTTGGCGATCTTCATGACCTGTTCCTGGTAGACGATAACCCCGTAGGTCTCCTTGAGGATCGGCTCCAACTGGGGGAGCGGGTAGATGGCCTGCATCCTGCCGTGCTTGGTGTCGACGAACTGATCCACCATGCCGGATTCCAGCGGGCCGGGCCGGTAGAGTGCCACCAGAGCGATGAGGTCGGAGAAGACCTCGGGCTTCATCTTCATCAGCAACCCGCGCATGCCGGAGCTTTCCAGCTGGAAAACACCAAGGGCGTCGCCTTTGGCCAGCAGATCGTAGGTTTTTGGGTCGTTCAGGGGGATGCGGTTGATGTCTGGACGTTGGCCGATATCTGCACCGATCAGTTTCAGGGCCCGGTCGATGACGGTAAGGGTTTTGAGACCCAAAAAGTCGAACTTGATCAACCCGGTCATTTCGGTGTGGATCATGTCGTACTGGGTCAAGACCTCGCCCTTGGGGCCTTTGCAGACCGGCAGGTATTCCACCATGGGCCGTGGGGAGATCACCACGCCTGCGGCATGGATGGAGGTGTGGCGGTTGAGGCCCTCCAGGGTTTGGGCGATGCGGAGAAGCTCCTCCACCTGCGGATCGCGTTTCATCAGCTCCTGGAGGCGGGCTTCGGTATCAATGGCTTTTTTGATCGTGATCTTGAGCTCTTCCGGAATGAGTTTGGCAATGCGGTCCACATCGCCATAGGCAACGCCCAGGGCACGGCCCACGTCGCGGATAACCGCCCGGGCCTTCATGGAGCCGTAGGTGACGATCTGGGCCACATGCGCTTCGCCGCCGTAACGTTGCTGCACGTATTCGATGACCTCGCCGCGGCGCTCCTGACAGAAATCCACATCAAAGTCGGGCATGGACTTGCGTTCGATGTTCAGGAAGCGCTCGAAGATCAGGCCGTAGGGAAGGGGGTCGATGTCGGTGATACGCAGGGAATAGGCGGCAAGACTGCCGGCGCCGGAGCCACGGCCAGGACCCACCGGGATCTCGTGGTCCTTGGCCCAGTTGATGAAGTCGGCCACGATGAGAAAGTAACCGGGAAATCCCATCTTCTGGATGACGTCGATCTCGTGGGTAAGCCGTTCCCGATAGATTTTTTCCAACTCCGGAGTGAGCTGGTCGGTTTCCCGCAGGTCGTTCAACCTTTCTTCAAGACCGGCCAGGGCGGCTTTTTCGAACAGGGTATCAAGGGTCTCTCCCTCGGGCACCGGAAAGATGGGGAAGTGAGACTCGCCAAAGCTCAGCTCGACATTGCACCGTTCCGCCAGGCGTGCGGTTTCGGCGATGGCTTCGGGCGAATGGGCAAAAGCCTTTTTCATCTCATCCGGGGACTTGAAGTAGAGCTCGTCGGTGGAGAACCGGAAACGATTGGCATCGTGGATGGTTTTTCCGGTTTGAATGCAGAGCAGCACCTCATGGGCCTGGGCTTCATTCCGGTTGAGGTAGTGGCAGTCGTTGGTGGCGACCAGCGGAATACCCATTTCCTTGGAAAGTTCTTTGAGCCCCTTGTTGACAACAGTTTGCTCGGGGATATTATTTTCCTGCATCTCAAGGTAAAGGCGGTCTCCGAACAGAGCCATAAGCTGGCGGGCTTCTTCCCGCGCGCCTTCCATGTCGCCGGCGGTGATGCGCTGTGGGATGCCGCCGTGCAGGCAGGCGGTGAGGGCGATGAGTCCTTCGGCATGGGCAGCCAGGACTTCCATGTCGATGCGCGGCTTGTAGTGAAAGCCTTCAAGCTGGGCCAGGCTGGCCAGTTTGAGAAGGTTCTGATAGCCGGTGTTGTTCATGGCAAGGAGAACGAGGTGAAAGGCGGCCTTGCCCGCGCTTTTCGCGGATTTATCGAACCGATGGCTCGGGGAAACATAAAACTCGCAGCCGATGATGGGCTTGATTCCGGCCTTTTTGGCCTGGACATAAAATTCCAGGGCTCCGAACATGGAGCCGTGATCGGTGATGGCCACGGAGTTCATCCCGTATTCCTTGCACTTGGCCAGCAGGTCTCGGACCCGGATGGCGCCGTCGA
>JAHJTI010000085.1 GCA_018829945.1 Pseudomonadota bacterium
AATATCAATCTGGCTCAGGATGCTGGTCGCCTTTTTCTTGAGAAGTTCATCCGGGCCACCCTGCGCCTTCTGGAGATGCCCGCGCCCCTTGTCTATCTTCCCGGTCTTGCGGAACAGCTCACCCAACTGTAGATGAATCTGCTGGGCAGCCTTGCCCTCTTTCGGCATATCTTCATTGATTCCGGCCAGATAAACATCAATGGCAGACTTGACATCCAGTTGCCCGGCCAGCCCATCGCCGAACTCCCTGTACCAACCCTGCAAGGCTTCCGGCGCCAACCATTGTTTTTGCCTGGAGAGAGCAATAAGCTCAACCCCCTCGCCATAACGACTGAGAATGGAGAGCATTCGCAACCGGGCATCCACATAGACCTTTATTTTTTCCGGAACAGGAGAAGCTGTCGTAGCCTTGGTATAATAGTCAAGCGCCTCATTTTTTTTACCCTGAACCTCACTGAGCTTGCCGGCCAGGTATTGGAATTCCGCAAGGTACTCACTATCCTTATAAATGTTTAAAACGTAGCGAAGAACTCTGTCGGCTGCTCCCAGATTTTTCTGGCGAAGATAGACCTCGGTCCTCCGACTATAGAGATCGGCCTTGTCTTCATCGGTCAAAGACAACCCCTGAGCCCGAAAATAGACCACGGCAGCTTGATCGAGCAAAGAGAGCGCCTCAAGAGCCTGCCCAACCATGTAAAGAAAACGGCCGTCCTGCAGGGCGGCGACATGCCGGTGCTCGGCAAGATACAACCGATAGAGCTTCTCGTATTCCTTTCGCGCCAGAAATCCTTCCCCGAGAAAAAGCAGAATCTTGTCGGAAAAATTTTCCTTTGTATCGGAGGCAAGCCCTGGCTTGTCATGATGCAGATAGCTCCAGCCAAGATCAGCGGCGGAATCCGCGTTGTTGCGAGCCTGATATCTGAGAAACAACCCACGGCGAGCATCCTGGGTTATGGGTTCATCAGGATACGCCTCGATCACCGCCAGAAAAGGCTTGTCCCCCTCGGGATCTGTCAGATTGGAGGCATATTGCCCCTTGGTCGCCCGTCGTTCCGGACTGTCCATATACTCCGCCCGCCTGAACCGTGCCAGAACAGCATACCGGTCCTCACGGGTTCCATCCTCCAGAACACGTTCATACAGCTTCAGGGCCGTACGCCCTTCCCCCGCCCGCAGATAACTCTCGCCCAGTTCAAAAAGAATCTCCCCACTATCGGAAGGATTCTCGGCCAGGTTCAAATAGTGAAACAGGGATTTCCGGGCATCCTCCTCCCTGCCGACTCGCAGATAGACGAAGCCGAGCTTGCGCAACAGCTCCGGATCCCGGTAATGATACTCGGGGTATTTCTCAAAAAGCGTGGCAAAGGCTTGCAATGCACCGGCCGGATCCTTCCTTGCAGCCAGGATCTCACCGAAACCCATAAGAGCCCTTGCCTTGATATCATCATCTCCGGATTCGGAAACCCCTTTATAGATGTCCTGTGCTTCGGCGGTCTTACCGACGGCAAGAAGCGTGTCCGCCTGGGCCAGTAATGCCCTGTCCCGCAATGGGGAGTCGGGATATCGCTTGAAGAAAAGCTTGAAATAAATGAGCGCCTCACGATAGAAACGCATGCGGTAATGGGCGTAGCCGACCTCCAAATACGCTTCGGCCGCTCTTTTTGCCTTTGGATAATCAGCGCCATACCTGCGAAAAATGTCGCGGACACTCTCCCAATCGGGAGTTGCGCTTTTCGTGGTCAACTGTTTCAAATTTTGAGCTGCCTGCCAGAGCGCTTCCTCCGCCTGCTCCGTATCACGGAATTTTTCGTAGTACCGCTGATACGTCAAAACTGCCTTTGCAAGATCTCCGGCCTTAACCGCATCCGCCGCAGCCTGCCAGACCTCAGCCGGAGTTTCGACAGGCACTGCCGGTCCGGGTGGGGGCGCAGACTCCTTGGGTGGTGGCGCAGACACCTTGGCCCAACCGATTTCCGGCGAAACCCAACCCGCAAAAAGACCAATGCCGCAAACAATGACAAGCGGCAGGACATGCAGAGGATGAGGTAAATGGATTTTTTTCATGATTTCTTTCGCGGGAATCCGAGGCAGGCATAATTGCCGCTTACCATGCCAAGCAACAAAAAGAAGGAACACGCCATTTTTCTACGCCTCGGCAGAAGAAGAGACCAACTTGAATCGTTTCATCTTCTCAATAAGGGTAGTCCGGTTCACATTCAAAAGTTTGGCCGCCCGGTTCTTGACCCAGTCCGTCTGTTCAAGGGCTTGCAGGATCAACCGTTTTTCAAAATCAGCCAGTACTTCATTGAGAAAAAACCCCTGGCCGGGTATTTCCTCAAACCGCTCGACCGGCGCAGTTCCGCCCTCCAGTAAACGCTCCGGCAGGTCAGCCACGGAAAGCGCATCACTGCCTGCGAGAATCACCATGCGTTCCAGCATGTTTTCAAGTTCCCGAACATTACCCGGCCAGGCATAACGCCCAAATCTGATCAAAACTTCCTCTGAAACTCCCTTGATTTTCTTCTTTCGAAGACGGTTAAACCTGGCCACGAAATGTTCGACCAGAAGCGGGATATCTTGAACCCGCTCCCGCAGAGGCGGCGCCTCGATTGGAATTACATTGAGACGGTAATAAAGATCCTCACGAAACCGGCCGGCCTCCACCTCCTGCTCAAGATCCCGGTTGGTCGCGGCAACCACCCGAAAATCCGAGCTGATGGTTTTGGTGCCGCCGATCCGCTCAAACTCCTTTTCCTGGAGAACACGCAATAATTTCACCTGGAGCATGGGGCTCATTTCCGATATCTCATCAAGAAAAACCGTGCCCCCGTTGGCCAGCTCAAACCGGCCAAGCCGGGTCCGGATCGCGTGGGTGAACGCACCTTTTTCGTGTCCGAAAAGTTCGCTCTCCAGCAGTTCCCCCGGGATAGCGCCGCAATTCACCGGCACAAATGGACCATTGCCACGAATCCCTTCATAATGAAGAGCCTGGGCGATAAGCTCTTTGCCGGTGCCGGATTCGCCTCGGACCAACACTGTGGTTTCGGCATCGCAGACTTTCTTGATCAGGGAAAAAACCTGACGCATGACGCTGCTGTTACCGATGATAGAGGAGCACCCTTTCTCTGTCTTTGCCTGCTGCTGACCGGCAGAAGCAACCTGACAGCTCACTCCGGCTTTTTCCAAAGCGTTTTCAAGACGGTTTAAACTGATGGGCGACTCAAGGTAATCCACAGCGCCTGCCTGTAACGCGACAACCGCATCGTTGACCGACGGCTCGCTTGCCGCCACGATAACCGGCACCGGGATGGCAGCATCCTGAAGACCATCAAGAAAAGAGCTGTGGGAATGGAGCGAAGACACCGCAAGAATAATCGCCTGACACTGGTTTTCTTCAAGCCAGCGTCGGGATTCCGCCTCGGAGCGGACTACAGCCATGGGAATATCTTTCTTTTGCAGGGCTTTTACAAGCTCGGAAGAAAGACCGGAAGAATCAAGAAGCAGAAGGAGCAAGGGATTGTGCGTCATACCACCATCATGAATTTCTCGTTTTATTTTAATAAATTTCACATCTTATGTTCTTTTGTATACATTATTAACAAAAAAAGTGTCAATTTTTTTTCACATGCTATATTTTATCAATAATTATAGTAATATTATGTATTATCAAGCTTGGCCGCCATCCGGAGGGCATTTCCTCCGTCCGAAAAATAAAGGTTTTCACATGCAGAGAGATGCAAGCACCGAAAAACCCCTCGTTGAGCTGGTGAATGTCACCAAAATCTATCCACCGGATGTTGTGGCCGCAGAAGACGTTTCCCTGCGGATATACAAGGGAGAGATCCTTTTTCTCACCGGCATGAGCGGAGCGGGGAAAACAACCCTGATCAAGCTCATCTGCTGCCTTGAAACGCCCACCCGAGGCCTCATTGAGGTGGCCGGTCGGGATCTTTCCCGGATCAGTGCGGCCGGCGTCCAGCGCATGCGTCAAAAAATCGGCGTTGCCTATCAGGATTTCAGGCTGCTGGACAAGCAAACCGTGCTCCAAAATATTGCCATGGCCATGGAAGTAACATATGCGAGCCCGAAGCTTATTCGATTACGGGTCGAGGAACTGCTGGAACTACTGAACCTTTCCGATAAGCGTGACAAGCTTGCCGGAGAACTCTCCCGCGGAGAACAGCAGCGGGTAGCACTGGCCCGGGCCGCAGCCAACGGACCAAGCCTGCTCCTGGCCGATGAACCAACCGGCAATCTTGATCCGGTCGCAACGGAACTGGTCATCAATCTCTTTAGGTATTTAAACGAAAGGAATGGCACGACCATCGTGGTCGCCACCCATGATGAGTCGATTTACGCCGACACGGAATACCGGGTCATGTCCCTTTCCAAGGGACAACTTTCTCCCCATCCCACTCGTGCGCCGCAACAGATCGAACTTTTTGAGGCGTAGCCCCGCCGCCGACTTCAAAATCTTCCAGGAAAAACCGCTTTCTTGCCAAGGAGTACCTGACGATGCGTTTTCTGGCTTACATCTTACGCCAAACAGGAAAAAACCTCAGACAAACCTGGGGAACACAGATCATGACCTTACTTACTGTGACCCTCTCCGTGCTTATCTTTGCCTTTTTCTTTCTCATCTATACCAATATGATCAGGGCGAGCGAACGCCTTGGCAACGATGTCCGCCTTATTGTGTATCTGGATCAGGAAGTGCCGGAGCAGACACGACCGGAATTTGAAAAAAAGATCCGCGATTTCGCACCGGTGGAAAAAATCGTTTTTGTCTCCCGGACTGAAGCCTTTGCCAAGTTGAGCGCCCAACTCGGCAAGGAAAAGGATGTATTAAACGATCTGGGACCCGATTTTCTCCCCCCTTCCATAGAAGTATACCCACTGAAAACCCTGAATGACCTCACCAAGATCAGCCAGTTTTCCGACTTCCTCCTCACCCTGCCCCACGCGGCGAAAGTACAATCCGGCAGCGACTGGCTCCGTCGCTTCGGCCACTTCACAAATCTTCTCCGTGTCGTGGTTCTGTTAAGCGCTGGACTGCTCATTATCAGCATGACCTTTATCATTTCCTACACACTTCGCCTCACGGTTCTTTCCAGGCAAGGCGAACTTGAGGTTCTCAGACTGCTCGGCGCGACCAGCGCCTACATTCGCCTGCCGCTTCTGCTCGAAGGCATGCTGCAGGGTTTGCTTGGTTCAAGCCTTGGTGTCGCCGCGCTCTATTCACTTTATCAATGGATCGCTAACCGTTTCAGCGGACCCGGTTTTTTAAAATTATTTAATATCACATTCTTCCCGCCGGAAATCACTGCGGGGATTCTGCTGGCCAGCATTGTTTTGTGCACGGTCGGCAGCCTTTTCTCAATCAGAAGATTTATCCGTATCTGACCCATGACTTTTATTCTTCGCCGGCCATATTCTTTCGTATTCATGCTAGCCCTGGCGCTGGCCTTGATTGTGTGCCTTGACCAACGCCTTTGCCGGGCTGCGGAAACAACTTCCGTGGATTCCAAAATCATCGAAGAACAAAAAAGAATCCAGCGCCTGAAAAAAGGTATCGAAGACCAAAAATCCAGGGTGCAGACCTCCGACAAAAAAGAAACCTCTCTGATCACCGAACTGGATCGATTGAACGGACATATCCAGGATGAAAGCAACAAGCTCAACCGCCTAAACAAAGATCTCACCAAACACGAACAGCTCATTCATACCAAGCAGGCTGAAGCCATCCAGGCGAAAGAGGCAAAAGAACAGGCAAAGCAGCATATCAAAAAAAGACTCAATTCCTTTTACCGGATGGGAGAGGTCGGCGTCTTGAACGTTATCTTTTCCACCAGCGAACTCCCCGACCTTCTGGCCTTTCGCGAGTATTTTAACGCCCTGCTCAAGCGGGATCAGGATGTCATTCGGGATTACCGGCAAAAGGTGGAAACCCTCGAGAAAACCCAGGCAAGCCTTAGTCAGGAAAAACAGTCCCTGGTTGAAACCATCACCAAGGTCAAAGGACAAGAACAGCAGCTTTCCACCACCCGCAAGGAACGAATGCAACTGCTGGAAAAGGTCAAGACCGAGAAAAAACTCTATCAGCTTGCGCTGAATGAACTTGAAGGGGCTGCGGACAGGCTGACCAACACCCTTGAGCAGCTCAAGGACGAAGCCGCCAAGGCCCGGCAAAAGGAAGCGCAACAAAAAGAAAGTCGCCCTGTCACGAGCAAGAAATCACGGAGGGACACCCTCGGATTTGCCGCCCAGAAAGGCCGCCTCGCCCCGCCGGTTCAGGGTACGGTTACAACCCTGTTCGGCAAGAGCGTCCAAAAGAAATTCGGCATTACCACCTTTGCCAACGGTATTGACATCAAAACCGCCCCGGGTACGGAAATCACCGCTATCTACGACGGCAGGGTGATATATGCAAAATTTCTGCGCGGCTATGGCAACCTGCTCATCATCGACCATGGCCAGCAATACCTCAGCCTTGTTTCCCGCGCCGCGAAATTTTACAAGGAAGAAGGCGATACGGTTGCAAAAGGCGAGGTGGTTGGGATAATGAGCGACCAGGAAGGATTACTGGGAGAAGGGCTCCATTTCGAAATCCGGCATGGAACAAAACCGGAAAATCCCCTCCAGTGGGTGAACAACGCCAAGCTCACCATCAGGGCAACCCCAAAAACCTCCCGCTGATCTTTGCCTTGCCGCCACAGATAAATCATTGTTTTCCGGCCGGAACCATGCTAAATTATAGAGAATTATCTTCACCACACATACAAACTTCGCCTGCACAGGCCTTTTCTGTTTAAGGATCACCCATGAAAATCTCGACAAATCGATCGGTTACAAGAAATATTGCTCTTGCCATAGGAGTAGCGCTGGTCTCATTACTGGCCTGGAATTACTCAACAGTAACCGCAACAACTCAGGATACATACGAAAGCCTTGAAGCCTTTTCCAAGGTGCTCAACCTGGTACAGGAAAACTATGTTGAAGAGGTGGACAGCCAAAAAGCCATTGAAGGCGCGATCAAGGGCATGCTTTTCACCCTGGACCCACATTCTTCCTACATGAAGCCCGACGACTTCAAGGAGTTGCAGGTAGAAACCCAAGGGAGTTTCACCGGCATCGGCATAGAGATAACCATGAAGGATAACATCCTCACGGTTGTCTCCCCCATCGAAGGAACACCGGCCTTTGCCAAAGGGTTGAAAGCGGGCGACAAAATCGTCAAAATCGGCGACGAACAGACCCAGGATCTGAGCCTCATGGAGGCGGTAAAACGTCTGCGTGGCCCGAAAGGCTCGGAAGTAACCATATCCATCCATCGCAAAGGCTGGGCCGACCTTAAAGAAATCACCCTGATCCGCGACATTATCCCGATCCACAGTGTTAAATCGAAAATGCTGGAACCGGGCTATCCCTACATCCGCATCATCAACTTCCAGGCACAGACCACGACTGATTTCAAAAAAGCGCTCACCGACCTGGAAAAGGAAGGGAAAATCAAAGGGCTCATCATTGATCTGCGGAATAATCCGGGCGGACTACTGGATCAATCCGTGAAGATTGCCGATATCTTCATCGATGACGGCGTGATAGTCTCGACCAAGGGTCGGATTAAGGAACAGAATTCCGTCTTCTATGCCCACGGCAACGGCGGCAAGTACAAGTTCCCCCTGGTCGTATTGGTAAATGAAGGCAGCGCCAGCGCCTCGGAGATTGTGGCCGGCGCCCTGCAAGATCACAAGAAAGCGGTGATCATCGGCGCCCAGACCTTCGGCAAGGGCTCGGTGCAGACAATCATTCCCATGGACAGCGGAGCGGGTCTCAGATTGACCACGGCCAGATACTACACCCCCAGTGGCCGTTCTATTCAGGCCACCGGCATTACCCCTGACATTACCGTCGCATCACCCATCTCCATGCCAGGAGAAAATGACGACAAAGAGGATGAGCAGGGCAAAAAACCTAAATACCTGCGGGAAAAAGACCTGAGGCATCACATCGACAATGGTCTGAATGACAATGTGACCCAAAAAGAAGAAAAACAAAAACCCGAAGAAAAACCGAAAACCAAGGAAAAGGTCCCTGCTACAAAAGATAAGCCGCAGTCCGAAGAGTTGAGCAAAGATCAGCAGTTGAGCACCGCGCTTACTCTGCTCAAAGGCTTGAATGTTTTCGGCAAGAAATAACGAAACAGAAGCACGATAAGTCAGCTCCCATGGCTGACTTGAAATAAAAAAAGGAGAGGGCTGAACCCCTCTCCTTTTTTTATTGAGAAACCGTTACGGCTCCTGATGTTGATCCAATCTTGTCTTGGGCGGATTACCTTTCACAACAGCTTGCTTCGGCAACCAACTCATAATAATCGCGGCCGGCAAGATCATTGATTACCACTGCGGGAAAGTTTTCCACCTCAAATCTAAAAAGAGCCTCAGGCCCTGCATCGGCAAAGGCTACCAACTCAGCCTTTTTGATGCATTTGGACAAAAACGCCCCGGCACCGCCGATGGCTGCGAGAAACACGGCACCATGCCTGATCATCGCCTGACGCACCTCAGCAGAACGGGCTCCCTTGCCCATGGTCGCGACAAGACCCAACTCGAGCAAGCGCGGGGTAT
>JAHJTI010000086.1 GCA_018829945.1 Pseudomonadota bacterium
ATGGGTGGTGTTCCTTATTGAAGGGCGTGTGGGTGAAGGGTTGCTGTAGAGGAGAAAAAACATCCTCGTGGCCCAACGCCCTAAAACAAAAAAACCGCACTCCCTCGGCAGAGGCTTTGTGCGGTGCGCTTTTGTTCGTTTAGCGATTACAGGCAGAGGCAACACAATGAATTTTTCTACTTACCATGATTGTTCGGATGGCGCAAGTTATATTTTGCTTTCCGTTGCCGGTCATTTCGATCCCGTTGTCAAGGAAACCGGGAGGGTATCACTTATTGGAGGACAGGTCGGCAGGCAGAGTGGTCAAATAATCCCGAATGGCGTCGCGGACAGCGCGGTAATGGGAGAGGGTCTCTTCTTCGCTGGCCGCACCACGGGCAAGACGGGGCGGGTCGGGGAATTCCCGGTGCAGTTTGATCGCCTTTCCGGTAAAAATCGGGCATTGCTCGTTGGCATGGTCGCAGACCGTGATCACGTGGTCAAAGGCGATGGGCTCAAGGTCGGAGAGCAGCTTTGAATACTGGGTGCTGATATCGACCCCTGCCTCAGCCATGACCTTCACGGCCAAGGGGTTGAGACCGTGGGTTTCGATTCCGGCCGAGTAAAATTCATAGCGCTTAGGGTAGAGATGCCTGCCCCAGCCCTCGGCCATCTGGCTGCGGCAGGAGTTGCCGGTGCAGAGAAAAAGAATCTTCAGTGTGTGCATGAAAAATGATCCTGGGTTGAGTTTGGTGTCAGCAGCAGCCTGCGACCCGGCAGATCGCCTCCCGGATGAACTCCTGAGGAACTGCTTCATGGACCCGACCGTGCCGGATGATGGTCCGGCAGGATTCCTGCTTGCCGGTGAGTTCGCCGCAGGAGCAGCAGGGGCTTTCCGAGACGGTGGTCAATGGTAAAAGAGTTTCAATCGGCCTGTTGTTGATGAGGATCAGGTTCGACTGCTCGATTTCCGCCTCGCTCAGCTTGGTTTCCAGGAAGAGGATTTCCACCCCTTTGCTTCTGCATTCCTTCTGCAACCGTTGCACCAGCTTCCTGACATCCTGCCCCGTCGCATCGCAACGGTCGCAGGTCTTCCCTTTTTTCTCCAGATGACGCCATTCCACCGTGACGGTTTTCATGCCATTTGCTCCTCGGGTTGGGAAAAAAATCTTTTTTTGAACCAGTATGAAACATTGACCAGCGAGATCAAGACCGGAACCTCGACCAGCGGTCCGATCACCGCGGCAAAGGCTTGACCGGAATCGATGCCGAACACGGCGATGGCCACGGCGATGGCGAGCTCGAAATTATTGCTGGCTGCGGTGAAGGAGAGGGTTGCCGCCTGTTCGTAAGTGGCGCCAGCCTTTGCGGAAAGATAAAAAGAGACCAGGAACATAGCAAGAAAGTAGATGGCAAGCGGAATGGCGATGCGCACCACGTCAAGGGGCAGTAGGACAATATATTCGCCCTTGAGGGAAAACATCACCAGGATGGTGAAGAGCAGGAATATGAGGGTGAGCGGACTGAGCTTCGGCAACAGTTTCTCCTCGTACCATCTCTCCCCCTTTAATTTGATGCCGATGAAACGGGTGATTATTCCTGCGATGAAGGGGATGCCGAGATAGATGAGCACCGATTCGGCGATCTGGCCCATGGAGATATTCACCGTTGCGCCTTCAATACCGAGCCAGTCGGGTACGATGGTGAGAAAAAGCCAGGCATAGACAGAAAAGAACAGGACCTGGAAAATGGAGTTAAAGGCGACCAGCCCTGCACAGTATTCCCGGTCTCCACCGGCCAGATCGTTCCAGACGATGACCATGGCGATGCAGCGGGCCAGACCGATGAGAATGAGGCCGACCATGTATTCGTGGTATCCGGAGAGAAAGGCTGCGGCCAGCCCGAACATGAGGATGGGACCGATGAGCCAGTTCTGCACCAACGAGAGCATTAGAATTCTGCCGTTTTTGAAAACCTCGTGCAGCTTCTCGTAACGGACCTTGGCCAGGGGCGGGTACATCATAAGAATCAACCCGATGGCGATGGGGATATTCGTGGTGCCGAGCTGGAAGGTGTTGATCACCTCCTGGATGCCGGGGAAAAAATAGCCCCCCATTACCCCGCTGAACATGGCGAGGAATATCCAGAGGGTGAGGAAGCGGTCGAGAAAGGAAAGGTGCTTGGCCGAGGTCATTTTCGGGTTTCCCCTTAAATTATCAGATTGAAAAGAAAGCCAACCAGCAGGATGCCGCTGCCGACCACCCCGATGAATGTGGCGATGAGCGCGGGTTTTAAGACCTTGCGGAGGATAACCATCTCCGGCAGGGAAAGGGCGATGACGCTCATCATGAAGGCCAGAGCCGTGCCGAGAGCAGCGCCCTTTGCCAGCAGGGCCTGGAGGATCGGCACGATGCCAGCGGCGTTGGCATACATGGGGATGCCGATGACCACGGCCAGGGGCACGGACCACCAGGCGGATTTGCCCATGATCGAGGCCATGAATCCTTCGGGCACATAGCCGTGGATGCCGGCACCCACGCCAATACCGAGGATGACGAGAGGCCAGACCCGGCCGACGATATCCTTCACCGCTTGCCAGCCATAAAGCATCCGTTCGTGAATATTTGCGGGCATTGCCTTCTCGTTGCCCCCGGCCAGAACGTTTTTGACCCATTCTTCAACGTGTTTTTCCATGTGGAGGCGACCGATTATCCATCCGGAAACAATGGCGATGGCAAGACCGGTGGCGAGATAGAGAAGTGCCACCTTCCAGCCCAGGAGTCCATAGAGTAGAACCAGGGCTACCTCGTTGACCATGGGCGCGGCAATGAGAAAGGAAAAGGTGACGCCCAGGGGGATTCCGGCTGTGACAAAACCAATGAACAGGGGCACGGCCGAGCAGGAGCAGAAGGGGGTGGCGATGCCCAGCAGGGCGGCCAGCACATTGCCCACGGATTCGCGCTTACCCGCTAGAATCTTGCGGGTTCGTTCCGGAGTGAAAAAAGAACGGAGGATGCCGACTGCGAAGACCACCAGGACAAGAAGCATCAGCACTTTGGGCGTGTCATAGAGAAAGAACTGGACAGCCTTGCCCAAGCGGCTGTCCGGTGAGAGAGTGAGCAGATCAAAGGCGATAAAGTCGGCAAGGGAGGAAAGCTGTTTGTACGCGCTAAACCAGACAACCAGGCAGATAATGGCAAATGCACAATAGCGCATGGTGACGGCGGGCGGAAGAGGGCGCGGCTCCGGCGGTTCTGGTTTTGCGGCAAGGTTGTTCAGTTCGATGGGTCGCATGGGTTATCCTTTCGGAGCGTGCTTCAATCAGGTGCTATGACAGGCTTGTCATAAACCGGGATGTAACGCAACGGCAATGCATAGCTAAATAACTATATAGCTATGCATTGCCGTTGTCAACATGATCGAGAGCGTCCGCTGAAAAAATAAACAACCAGTGTTTGTTTGCGATTTTTCAAGGAGATAGAGGGGATTATACGGAGGGGGAGCCTGTTTTTGGGGTGATGGCGGGCTCAGCCGGTGATCACCTGATTGGAAAGCTCGTTGATGTCATCGGATTTGACAGGGAAGTGCTGTGCCAGAATGGTGCCGACCGCCTCTATTTGTCGGCACAAGGCGGCGCATCCATTTCCTTGTTTTATGCCGGTGGCGATGTCGTTGGCATAGGCCAGCAGAGTCTCCTGGGAGATTTTTTCATAGATGCCGGTGTCTGCCAGAATCCAGACTTTGTGTTCCAGCAGGGAGATGAAAAAAAGCACCCCGGTGTTGTCGCGGGTGGCATGAAGTTTTTTCTCGTAAAAGGAGCGGAGAGCACGTTCTGCCACCCGGATTTCCAAACGACTTTCAGGGATAAACCACCGAAGCAGCGGCGGAGAGATTTTGACCAGAGAGGCGACCAGGATGGATCCGCACACCAAAAGGGGGAGAAAGTATCCAAGGCTGTCGCTGAGGAACAGGTCGGTGATGATCAGGGCGGTCAAGCCGCCGATGCTGAGACCGGCCAGAAGCGTTGCCTCGGGATAGGTGTCGCTGGCGGTTACCACCATTGCAACAACCTCGCCTGAGGTCTTTTTCTCCACCTCGGAGATGGTTGCCGCAATCTGCAGGTTCTCAGCCTCGGTAAAAAAAGTCTCTGCTGTGATCATCTACCAACTCCCCGAGGCGCCGCCGCCTCCGAAACCGCCGCCGCCAAAGCCACCGAAACCGCTGCTCCCACCGCCAAAGCCTCCTCCTCCCATGTACATCCCTCCGCCACGACCGGCATTGGCGAACAGGATCGGGAGCAGCAGGCCCAGCAGGGCGCCGCCGGGAATGAGCAGGAGCAGGACCAGCCAGCCCAACGGCGAGGAGACCCCAAGAAATGCAAACACAGGCAGGAGCACCGCCCCGGTCAGCGCACCGACCGGTTTGCTCAGCCGCCCGAGAAACCCTACAAGAATGGCAAAGAAAATGAGGTAGTTGAATAATGAGGATTGTTCATCACTGCGCGTTCCCCGGCCAGAACTGCCCGTTCCTTTGAATTCGCCTCTGCTGGCGCTGATGATTGCGGAAACTCCGGCTTCAAAACCTTGATCGAGCTGGCCTGCCTTGAAGCGTGGGGAGATGATCCGGTCCACGATGCGTCCGGCAAGCAGATCGGTCAGCACTCCTTCCAGACCGCGGCCGACCTCGATACGGATTTTGCGGTCGTTCTTGCTGACCAGGAGCAGCACCCCGTTGTCCTTGCCTTTCTGGCCGATCTTCCAGGCGTCCACCGTGCGGATGCTGAAATCCTCCAGCGAGTCGCCTTCAAGGGACGGGATGGTCAACACCGCAATCTGGGTGGAGTCGGACTGCTCAAAGGCAAGCAGCGTCTGCTCGAGCCGTTGCCGCTGAGCCTGCGAAATCATTCCGGCCAGATCGGTGACATACCCCTGGTATTGCGGGACTTCCAGCGCATTTGCCGCTTCGGGAAAGGCGACGCAGTGAAGAAAGAGGCCCAGCAGGCAGAACAGCATCGCCTTGCTGAAAGACCATGGTATATGCCGCACGCTCTGTGTCATCTGCTAGAATTTTACCGTTGGTGCCTTGGCCGCTCCATCTTCCGCCTTGAATGCCTCGCGGCGGGGGAGCTGGAGCAGGAGGTTGTTGGTCAAATTGTTCGGGAAGGTGCGGATCGAGGTGTTGAAGATCCGCACTGCCTCGTTGTAACGGACCCTGGCCACGTTGATCCGGTTTTCCGTGCCTTCGAGCTGGTGCTGAAAATCGAGAAAGTTCTGGTTCGCTTTAAGATCGGGATAGCGTTCCACCACAACCATCAGGCGGGAGAGCGCGGAGGAAAGGCCACCCTGCGCCTCCTGGAATTTGGCAAAGGCCTGGGGGTTATTGATCACCTCGGCGCCCACCTGCATGGTGCCGACCTTGGCCCGAGCCTCGGTAACAGCGGTGAGGGTCTCTTTTTCATGGGCAGCGTAAGCCTTTACCGCTTCCACCAGGTTGGGGATGAGATCGGCTCGACGCTGGTAGGAGGCTTCCACATCGCCCCAGGCAGCGATCACGCCTTCATCGTTTTGCTGAATGGTGTTATAGCCGCAACCACTTAAGCCGATCGAGAGAAGGACGAAACTGACAAGTACGAGGAATTTTTGCATGGTGTTTCTCCTTGGGAAAAGGTCTTGGGAACTTTTGACAATGCAGCACCGCCTCGGGAAGGACAGCGGCGGAATTACAGGGAGAAATGCTCGGGTTTGATGGTGCCCTCGGTACGACTTGAACGTACGACCTACCGCTTAGGAGGCGGTTGCTCTATCCCCTGAGCTACGAGGGCCGTTGTTTTCCTCTTCAGTACAAAAGAAGGCACATACTATACTATGGGCAGGCCAATGCGCAATCTCTTTCTTGACTGGAAGCGCTTGTGTCTCCGGGCATCTTCCCGTTTCTCTAATAATTTAATTCAGGGATTCGACAGGTGACTGGAGAAAGGTGAAAAATGTGCGAAAAATACTGGATCGCCGGCCTGGATGTGCTAGAATTACGCAGCGGACATGGTTTTTTGTGAAGAAAAACACGATACGGGTGAGCGGACCGCATGCGATTGAGAACCATAATATTTTTGATACTGTTCATTATCGGGCTGTTTCCCCTGGCCACTTCTATCATTATTAATCTTCCCCGAATCATAGAAACTTTTGAGCAGACGGTTCAGGAGCAACGCCTTGCCCGGCTGCAGAATGAGTTCGACGCCTTGGAGCGGAGGGTGGAGCAGGCCAGGGAAACACTGCGTGTTTTCGGGATGCTTTCCGAGACCGTTGATCTCGTGGGTCGACCCGAGCCCGGCATTCCCCTTGATCAACTGCGGGAGCGTCTTTCCGATGTGGTAGCCAAGCGTTGGTTTAAGAACCGGCCTGAGGTTGTGTCGGTGTCGATCATTGATGGCTTGGACCAGGAGCAATTCCGGGTGAGCCGCCGGCAGGGCGAGGAGCTTGAGCTGGTTTCCTGCATGCCCCAAGACAGAACGGAAGAAGTGGTGTCCCGGAAGGCCAAAACGTTCTTGCCGGGAACAACCTTTGTCGGCGCAATCCAAGGGGGCATCACCGCAAGTAACGAAAGTCAGCGGCATCAGATTGTCGCCCATTTCGGGGTTCCTGTTCAAAATGACGCGTACGGAACGTCCGGAATTGCCGTGTTGGCTCTGGATCTCCGTCGTCTTATCAAAAAAATGGACAGTTATGATTTGGTGAATCAGGATGGCTCCTATCTGGTCTCGGCGGTTTCTCATCACCAACGGCACGAGTCCGGTCCGGGCCAGGCATTTGTTGATTTTCCGCTGCTGCGGCAAGCGGTAAAAGAGGGAAAGCCTGTCATTCTTAAGAATTTGCGCGATGAGGTCCATGCCTGGCTGCCGCTCATCAGCGAAGCGGGAGGGGAGAACAGCTTATGGGTTGGGCAGCCGGTGGACAGGAACGTTATTGAACTCTGGTTGCAACAATTCAAACGGAATCTTGTTTTTATTGTTTCGTTCCTGATTATCTTGCTTGTCGGGGTGGCGTTGGCCTTGGCCCATCATGCCAATCGTCTGCACGGGCAACTCATGGGCGGCATTGCTTCGATTCTTGAGGGGAAAAAGAAGCCTGAACTGAACTGGCGCTGGCCAAAAGAGCACGCCCGGCTTGCTGAAGACCTCGACGCGCTGGCTGATAGGTATCTGGCAGACAGCGCGGCCCGGGTAGCTGCGGAAGAAGAAGTGCACCGGGAAAAGGAGCATGCTCTGGTCACCTTGCGTTCCATCGGCGATGCGGTAATCGCCACTGATACCCAAGGGCTGGTGACCCGGATGAATGTTGTGGCCGAGCAGTTGACCGGCTGGAATCAGGATGAGGCGTTTGGCCGGAAGCTGGACGAGGTCTTTGACATTGTTGATGCCGGAACCGGGAAGAAATCCGTGAATCCGGTGGAGCGGGTTCTTGAGACCGGCAAGATAATCGGTTTGGGCAACCACACGGTGCTTATTGCCCGGGACGGCAAGAAATATCAGGTGTCAGACAGCGCCGCCCCGATTCTGGGGTCGGATAGGGTAACCCTCGGGGTGGTCCTTGTCTTCCGGGATGTGACTGAAGAATACGCTCTGCAGGAGCAACTGGCCCATGAGCTTACGGTTAAGCAGGCGCTGGCCGATCTGGCCGGACAGCTGGTCGGCTCGGAGCAGACTATGGGGGCTGTTGCCCGGATAATTCTTGCTGCAGCCAGGGAATTCACTTCCAGCCCGCATGGTTATGTGGGAATTATCGATGCAAAAACCAATCATCTGGTCTGTCATGCTTTTACCGGGATGGAGGGCAACACCAGCCAGGGACAAGAGGACACGCAGGGGGTGGATTTTTCGCCTGGCCCGGATGGCCGGTATCCTGGCTTGTTGGGGCAGGCGCTCAATGACGGGCGGGGATTTTACACCAACGATCCGGGGGAACATCCGGTTGCGGTGGGCTGCCCTGGCACACAAATCGCTGTGGCGCGTTTTCTTGCCGTGCCCGTGCTGTTGGATGACCAATTGGTGGGCCAGATCGCCGTTGCCAATGGTGAACGTGATTATACGGAAAAAGATCTTGATCTGTTGAGTCGGGTGGCTGCGCCATTTGCCCAGGCTATCAAGGGGGTTCGTGCTGTCGAAGAGCACGAACGGCTCGTGGCGGCTTTGCGTCAGTCCCAGAAAATGGAGGCTGTAGGTACGCTGGCCGGGGGTGTGGCCCATGATTTCAATAATATGCTCACCCCTATTCTCGGTTATACCGATCTGGTCATGGCCAAGCTGCCTTCCGGTGATGTTTTGCGTCAGGAATTGGAAGAGGTGAAAAGGTCGGCGCTGCGGGCAAAAGACCTGGTACGGCAGATCCTTTCTTTCAGTCGGCAGAAGGGGCAGGAGCTTATTTGTCTGGATGTGCATCCGATCTTGGGAGAGTGCCTGAAAATGCTGCGGTCCACCCTGTCCTCCACCATTGTGTTTCATGAGGATATTGCCAGGGATTGCGGACATATTATGGCCGATCCCGTTCAGATTCAGCAGATTCTCATCAACCTGTGCACCAATGCGGCCCATGCCATGGAAGCGCGCGGGGGGACGCTGAACGTCCGCCTGCAGGAGACTCTGGTGAATCCAGGCGAGACCATTAACGGACAGGACGTTCGGCCAGGGAAATATGTGCGTCTGGTGGTCGGTGATACCGGTTGCGGCATGGATAAGGCAACCCTTGAACGGATATTTGAACCCTACTTCACCACCAAGGAACAGGGCAAAGGCACGGGCATCGGACTGGCTCTGGTACATGGGATCGTCAAAGGACATGGCGGATATATTTCCGTGTACAGCGAGGTGGGGCGAGGAACGACTTTTTCTCTCTATTTTCCGGTTTGCTGCGACACTCAGGGGCAGGAGCCCATTGCCTTTGACGACAATGTCCCGCGCGGCTCGGAAAGGATACTGCTGGTTGATGATGAAAAAGATGTCCTGGGAATGCTCAAGGAGATGAGTGAATATCTCGGGTACCAGGTGGACTCTTTTTCGGACAGCACCGAGGCGTATGCCCTTTTCCGCAGTAAACCCGACGCTTTTGATCTGGTTGTCACCGATCAGGCCATGCCTGGTCTGACCGGCATTGATCTCGCCCAGAAGATTTTCAGCCTGAGACCGGGGATGCCGATTATTATCTGTACAGGGTTCAGCGAGGCGTTTCCCGAAGAAGAAATCAAGGAATTCGGTATTGCAGGGTATATCATGAAGCCTGTGATGATGAACGATTTTGCCCGGGTCGTTCGGCGGGCTCTGGAGGGGAAGGCGGGATGAAGATTGCCACTGCGGAACAGATGCTGCTGTGCGACAGATTAACCAGCGCGGAGTATGGTATCCCGAGCCTGGAGTTGATGGAAAATGCCGGACGCGGCACGGTGGTTGCGATGAACCGTCATTTCGGCCCGTTGGCCGAACGGAAAGTGCTCATCTTTATCGGTCCAGGCAATAACGGCGGCGACGGATTGGTGATTGCCCGACTCCTCCTGGAGCAGGGGGCTCAGCCGCAGGTGGTGAGTCTTGTCGACCTTGAGAAATTGCAGGGAGATGCGGCGAGGAACCTGAAGCGGGTCAAGCAGCTGGCCATGCCGCTCTATACCTGTCTTGATGAAGACGAATTGTCCTGGGTGGAGCGGCTGGCAACGGAGCGCGATCTTCTGGTGGACGCCCTTTTCGGCACGGGTCTGCGCAGTAAGATAACCGGGGTATTTGCCGCGGTGATTAAGTGTATCAACGCCTGCAATCTACCGGTGGTGGCGGTGGACATCCCTTCCGGGCTTGACAGCGATACCGGTATTCCTCAGGGCGTTTGTGTTCGGGCCCGGCTCACCTGCACTTACGGGTTGCCCAAGTTTGCCCAGGTTGAGCCGCCGGGCAAGGAGTATGTCGGGTTGCTGGAGGTGATTGATATCGGTATCCCTGCCGAGGTTGTCGATCGTATCGGGGTTACGGTCGAATGGTTGGATCATGGGCTGGTGAAGTCCTTGATCCCGGAGCGTGGACTGGCTTCTCACAAGGGAACCTTTGGTCATCTGTTGACATTGGCAGGTTCGCTCGGCAAGGGCGGGGCGGCAGTGTTGTGCGGCTTGGGCGCAGTGCGGTCCGGGGCAGGGCTGGTAACCATTGCCGCACCGAAGATGCTCAATGGCGTGGTGCAGAGCGCCTTGCCCGAGGCCATGACCGAGGCGCTTTCTTTTTCGCAGCAATATCTCTCCGACACCGATTATGAACAGGTGCTGTCCGCCAGCCATGGCAAGGGGGCGGTTGCTGTCGGCCCTGGTCTGGGAACAGCGGAAGAAACCGGTCAGGTGGTGCGCAAGCTCTATCGGGAGCTGCGGCAGCCCATGGTGGTAGATGCCGACGGCCTCAATCTGCTGGCTGGAGACGTTGCCGTGCTTGCTGCCGGACCCAGGATTTTGACCCCACACCCAGGAGAAATGTCGCGCCTTTCAGGGCTTTCAATCTTGGAGATCCAGGGAAACCGGCGGTCATTGGCTGCGGATTTTGCCAAGCGGCATGGCGTGTATCTGGTCCTCAAGGGTGCGTCCACGGTTGTTGCCGCCCCGGATGGACGGCTGGCCGTAAACCCCACCGGCAATCCCGGCATGGCTGCGGGCGGGATGGGTGATGTCCTGACCGGCCTTATCGGCGGGCTGCTGGCCCAGGGGGTGTCCCCATGGGAAGCCGCCTGCCTGGGGGTGTATATCCATGGCCTGGCTGCCGACCGAATTGTCAGGGCAGGGCGTCCTTTTGGTTTTCTGGCCAGTGAGCTGGCCGCGGAGATTCCGGCTGCTTTTCAGGAAGTGCTGGAATCCGGAAGGACAGTTAAAAAGTGAGAATGAAAAATTGAAAATAGAGTAGAGTGGTGCCGGCTCCTCTTGAGGGAGAGAAATGAATGTGCACGAAGAATAATTTTTTATGAAAAACAAACCCATGAAGGGAGAGAATACATGCTGATTGCCAAAGAAATCATGGCGAAAAAGGTTATTTCGGTAAAAGCGGATCTGCCGGTTGAAAAATTAGCGGGAATTCTCTGGGCCCATCGCATCAACGGAGCGCCGGTTGTTGACGATGACGGGCAGTTGATCGGGGTGGTGACGGAAAGCGACCTGGTGGATCAGACCAAGAAATTTCATATTCCCACCGCCATATCCATCCTCGATTCGGTTATTTTCCTGGATCAGGCCAAAAAGGTTGAAAAGGAAATCAGCCGCATGACCGGTTCCACGGTGGGGGATATCTGTTCACGGGAGCCTGTGACCATCCGGGAGGATACCCCTCTGGATGAGATTGCCACCATTATGTCCGAGAAAAAGGTCCACACCCTGCCGGTGCTCAAGAATGGAAATCTGGTTGGTGTGGTCGGTCAGGCGGATATCATCCGGACCCTGGCCAGGGGATAAGGCCCCAGCCTCAGGCAAGGCGGACCTGGACCAAGCCGCGCACCGAGTTGCCCACGAAGAGCGCCTCTGCCTGTTCAATGTCCCGGCGGGTCAGGATAGTCTCCCGCACCGGCAGGGGTGCATGCTCAAGCATATATCTCCTGAAAACCCCGGGAAGAAGCCCGCATTCCATGGGTGGGGTCAAAAGAATCCCCTGCCGCAGAATAAAGATGTTGGTGATGCTTCCCTCTGTCACTTCTCCTCTGTTGTTTTCAAAAATGACCTCGTAAAAACCCGCGTCCAAAGCACGTTGACGTTCAGTGTCGTAAACATCCCGCAGGGTGGTTTTGTGAAAGAGCCAGGGTGAGCTCGGGTCGGTGATCTCAGATGAGAAAGTGACCTGTGGCAAATCGGACTTGGGTGCTTGCTGTGCGGGTATGGTGATGGCGGCAGGGGGGGGGCAGAGGGTGGCTGCAAGGCCAATCCTGCCGTTCTTTGCCAGGGTCAGCCGCACCCGCATGGGGGAGGTGTCAAAATCCCGGGCAAGCGTATCGAGTTGGAGCGTAAGCTCTTCTCTGCGGAACTGATACCGGAAATATTCGGCCGAAGCTGCCAGCCGTTCGAGATGTTCCGGGAGAAGCCAGTATCCTGACTCCGGTTGCCAGAGGAGTGTTTCAATAAGGTTGAAGGGAGGGGGAGGATCGCTCAAAAAGCGTCCCTTGAGCAGGCATTCGCGCCATTCCTGTTCCGGGTCGGAATCATGGATAATCCCGGAACCGATGCCCATCTCCCCTTTGCTGTTGTTGAGCTCTATGGTTCGGATGGGTACGTTGAAGACTGCCTCGCCGGAAGGGGCGATAAAGCCGATTGCGCCGGTATACACGCCTCGTGGTCCGGTTTCCAGCTCATGGATGATTTCCATGGTGCGTATCTTGGGTGCGCCGGTGACCGAGCCGCATGGAAACAGGGCTCGAAACAGGGCTCCGATTTTTGTATCCCGGGGCAGATGGCCGGTGATGGTGGAGGTCATCTGGTGCAGGGTTTCATAGGTTTCAATGTCGAAAAGGGAACGGGTGGTTACGGTCCCCTGCGTGCAGATGCGCCCGAGATCGTTGCGCAGCAGATCGACGATCATCACGTTTTCGCTGCGGTTTTTTTCGTCGTTTTGTAAAAACCGGGCCAGCCGCGCATCTTCGGCGGGGTATGGGCCGCGCTGGATGGTGCCTTTCATCGGGCGGACCAGGCATTGCTCGCCAATTCTTCTGAAAAACAGCTCCGGAGAAAAAGAGAGGAGCCGCTGGGAGCCGGAACGGATGTAGGCGCCGAAGGAGACGCTTTGGTTGCGGCGGAGGGTCTGATACAAGGCTTCCGGTGAGCCGTGGAAGTCAAAGAGCAATTTTAGGGTAAAATTGACCTGGTAGGTGTCGCCGCTTTCGATATATGCCCTGATTCCGGCGAGAGCTGCAGTGTATTCCGTTTGACTGAGATTGGGGCGCAGGTTGGTGATGCGGTAGTCTGTGGATGGCTGTGGAGGAGGCGGAGTGGGCCAGGAGCCGCTGAGTAATTCACCTGAAGCATGCGTAAAGATCAGGGGCTGGCGATACACCCCCAGTCGGGCCAGGGGTTTCTCAGGATCGGGATGGATGCGTTTTTTCAGGGACGGTTCGAGCAGATAACCGAATTCATAGCCCAGCCAGCCGGCCAGATACATGCCCTGCGCCAGAAAATCTTCAGCCTGTTGGAAAAACCGGGCAGGGTCGTCATGAGCGGAACAGACAAGATGCGCCACGGGCGAGTGGAAAAAATAGGAGCGGGATTCCTCCTCGGTTACCCTGCTGGTTTCAAGAAGAACACATTCGTCCTCGGTGGCTGCCGTGGCCATGATCCGGGCTAAGGTTTGGTCTGTCAAGGGGCAAGGCATACAGGCCTTTTTGCGATGGGTTTTCCGGTCTGGGGAAGGACATGCAGCAGAAATTGTCCCTGTCTTGTAATGCTACTCCTTTACCGATTCACGGGAAGTTAAGCAAGGTAAAAAAAACGGGATGGGCTACGGCACTGCGGCTTTCTTTGTAATTTTTGGGGAAACAGGCGTAGTTCATCTTGCGGGAACAATAGGAATATTTTATAAAAACAGATGTCGGTTTCCTATCGGCATGTTCTTGGCGTGGATAATAATGGCTCTTTTTTTTGAGCGTGGTCAGACAATTTCTATGGAGGCTTGTGCGTTATGCTGATTAAAGACTGGATGGCGAAAGACGTCCTGACTGTGGATGAGGATACCTCTCTGATGCGTGCCACCAGGATTCTGAAAGAGAACAGTATCCGCCGGTTGCCGGTTGTTTCCCATGGGA
>JAHJTI010000321.1 GCA_018829945.1 Pseudomonadota bacterium
AGGATGCCCAGCAGGGTTTCCTTTGCCATGATGTTGCCGAAAAGACGAATGGAGAGAGAAAGAATACGAGCGAAATGACTGATGAGCTCGATGGGGAGCATGAGGGGAATCAGCCAGGGAATGGGTCCGAGGAAATGCTTGATATAGCCGATGCCGTGGAATTTCACGCCCAGAATATGGGTGGTGAAGAAAACGATCAGGGTACAGGCCAGGGTGATGTTGAGGTTGGAGGTAGGAGACATGAAACCCGGCATCAGGCCGATCATGTTTGCCACCAGGATATAGAGGGCAAAAGTGGCCAGCATGGGGAACATCATTCTTGCCCCTTCCTTGCCCATATTGTCCGCCATGAACCCCTCAAGACCGCCGATGATAACCTCCCAGAAATTCTGGCCCTTACCCGGAACCAGAGACATCGTGCCCAGAGTCAGTTTGGGAACAATGATCAGAAAAAGCATAACCAGCCAAGTGTAAGTCATGTGCGGGGAAACCAGCTTGGCCAACAGCGTGTCCCCGACAGGACCGTGGGGAACGGGCATGCCTAAACTTTGCAGAATCACCGAGATAAACAGTATTGGATGTTCCATGGACCTTACGAGCCTCCTTAACCTTGTACTACTTTATCGTATAAATACTTCTTGCTGCGACCATAACGGCAAGTCCGATGCCCAAGAGCACCGTGGACAGGCCAACCAGCAATGCGAGGGTGTGAACCAACTGGTACCTGACCAGTAGGAACAGAACACCCACGACCACGGACAGACGCAGATAATATCGCATAAAAAACAACGGCTTGACCGCTTCAAGCGGCCCTGCCAACAATCTGAGCAGATCCCTTTTCAAAAACAGGAAGCTCAGGTTGGCAATCGCTCCGCCGATAAAAACGGAGAGGGCATGAAATCCTGAATACCCCACCCAACTCAAGCCGGTCAACACCCCCAGCAAAAGCCAGTTATACATCATGACCTTACTGAGCGACACTTCACCCGGTGATCCGTTTGTACCACTGGGCGCCATCAGAGATCCTTTCTGTTGGCCATGTCATACATGTTTTTGAAAGCCGCCGCCACCCCGAACCCGAGAAAAATCAGGGTCAGCCAGGGAGACGTTCTGCCGCCAAACACCTTATGGTCCAAATAATAACCGATGCCGACTCCGATAAAGATGGAGAAGGCCACGGTCATACCGATGGTGCTGAAATGAGCCAGCAACCGCATTATCTCCTTGCGATTATTAGACATCTTCAGCCCGGGTCGTACTGTCCGGATAAAGAATCCATCGATTTACGACCGATAGGATTACTAGCATTGCATCCCCCCAAAGTCAACGGCTTTTTTCTCATTTAGCCAACTTTTTGAATGAGTATTCAGTTTTCTCCAGTGCCATGGCCAACTCGGCTTCACTCTGGGCGGAGGAGATGAAAGCGGCCTCAAACTGAGAAGGTGCAAGCCAGATCCCCTGCGCCAACATCTCCCTGAAATGGCGGCCATATCTTTCGGTATCCGCCTGCATGGCCGAATCAAAATCAATCACCGGACCGGCCGTAAAAAACGGGGTCATCATGGAGCCCACCCGATTCAGGGTGGTCTGGCCGGGCAGGTATTTTTCAGCCAGCATGACCAGGCCACGGGCAAAGCGGGCCGCCTTCTCCTCCAGGGCCGCATAAAAGCCGGGCTGGGCCAGTTGCTGCATAGTGGCAATGCCTGCCGCCATGGCCAGGGGATTACCGGACAGGGTCCCGGCCTGATACACCGGACCTACCGGAGAGACCGTATCCATGAGTTCCCTTTTTCCGCCATACGCCCCAACCGGCAAGCCGCCGCCGATGATCTTGCCCAGACAGGTGAGATCCGGCATGATGCCAAAGTATTCCTGCGCTCCTCCCTGGGCCAGGCGCAACCCGGTGATCACCTCATCAAAGATCAGGACTATGCCCAACTCGGCGGTCAGGGCTCGCAACTTTTGGAGAAATCCCGGCTCCGGAGCGACAACCCCCATGTTTCCGGCAACAGGCTCGACAATCACACAGGCAATATCCAGCTTCTTATCACGCAGGGTCTTTTCCAGTATCTCCTGGTTATTATAAGGAATGGATACCGTATTTTTGACAATATCCTCCGGCACCCCGGGGCTGCCGGGAATACCGAGAGTGATCACCCCGGATCCTGCCTTGACCAGAAAACTATCGGCATGGCCATGGTAACAGCCATCGAACTTCACCACCACCTTGCGACCGGTGTAGCCCCTGGCCACTCGAATAGCGCTCATGGTCGCCTCGGTTCCCGAACTGACGAAACGCACCTTTTCCACAGATGGCAGGGCCTTAATCACCAACTCGGCCAGTTCGATTTCCAAGGGACAGGGCGCGCCAAAGCTGGTGCCGTCCCGCAATGTTTTTTCAATGGCCTCGACCACAGACGGGTGATTATGGCCAAGGATCATCGGCCCCCACGAACAGACAAAATCGAGAAACTCATTGCCGTCCACATCATAGATTTTAGAACCGGCGGCTCTTTTAACAAAGAGGGGCTCACATCCCACAGATTTACAGGCCCGCACCGGGCTGTTCACTCCACCGGGGATAAGCTGCTGCGCTTTTGCAAACAGGGTATGCGACTGGTCGGTTTTCATGCTCCGGATCTCCTTGCCTTCTCAATGGTTGATGGTCCTGTAAAAAAACACAAGGACACATATCAATGACAATAATGCAACGCCTTCGCCGTATGCTCTTCCTGTCTCCAGCGAGGGGAAAATATAGCAGGCTGGTGCCACGCTGTCAAAGTTCTTTCAGGAGCCATAAAACCGCTTTTCCAGAAAACCCTTTGCTTTCGGCATCCTTTCCCTTGACACGACAAAGCCGTTCATAGCAATATGAGCGCATAAACAAAGGCTGAGGAGATGCATTTAGCAACGAAACCATGACTGGAGACGCCATGGAAATTCATGACCCGAATCTGCACCTGAAACTTATTGAAATGTGTGACTGTTATCTTGGCACAGACTATGCCCCTACTATCCAGAAAATAGCGGATGCGCCCTCCGCCGACATCCAGGAGGACGCCCTCCGTTACCTGGCCCTCTCCCTGCTCTTCGCTCTGACCGAAAAGGCTCACCAACTTTCCATCAAGCGAAAAAAAGACAAAATTACCGTCACCATCAAGCACGATGATGAAAAAATCGCCCTGCGTCCGCCAACAAGGGTTGTCTTCGAGAGGATCATCACCATCATGCGCGCCATCATCCATCTGGATGAAGACAAGGGTGGCCTGCCACTGATCCTTGGCCTTAAAAATGATCAGGTCGAAGTTCAGGTGAAAATCGAACGCACTGCGGACAAGGAAACCCTTAAGGTAAAATTGCCCGAGTTGGGATAAGCACTTCGTCCCGCCCTGCCGACAAAACCTGTATGCGGAAGATCTTCGACGTGGCCGCCTCCGGATTTTTTCCGCGGCGGCCACCCGATCCTGCCCTGTCATAGCGCAACAACTGACTGTTTTTCCTTGACAATATTGGCGATGCCAATGAATAATCAAACATCTCCTGTATATTCGCACGCCTTTGGGAGCAGGCTCTTTTTTTCAAGCTTTTTCCCTCCTGTCAGCACATGATCACAAGGAGCCGGTAATGACCAACAAAAAAAGCGGTCCTGAAGAAACAGCGCACTGGGAGCTTAAGGACTTGCCTGTCGCTCCGGACGGGGCCACTCCTAAGGCCGCCGACCTTGAAAAAATCATCCGCAAAAACTATCGCGAACCCATTGCCGATGATGATCCGGTCTGCGCCGAAATCGATGGTCTCACCCACCGTGTATGCGAAATCGGCAGTCGCGGTCTTGGCCTCATCTTGTCCTCCCCTGGCGCCTTCCAGGCAGGCTCCTCCTGCAGCATCACACTACATATC